>NZ_CP026948.1:2100000-2357924 GCF_003070865.1 Corynebacterium liangguodongii | reverse complement strand
ATCCACACCTGTGGATAGACCCGCGGTGGGGTCTTCTCCACAAGTTCTCGCCGAGGCTGTGGATAACTCGGGGATCGTCGATAAGTGCCTTGACCTCGGCATTCACCGCGATTAACCCGAAAGTCTCAACTGGTTGTTAAGACTTATCCACACGGCGAGTGTGAAATCCTGTGGTGCCTTTCCATCGATAAAACATTGTTACCCCCTCTATCCGGCGCGTGTCCAAACTTTCCGCGAGCCCTCCGCTGTGGATAACTTCTCGAAGACACCTGTCTAACCCGCCGCGCGGCTCGCGCCGCAGGAAGTCTCGGCGTGTCGCTCCGCGACCTGCGAAAAAACACACTCTTGTCATTTCGGGTACCCCCGTCGCTTCCTCCGGTTCCCGGGGGCCATACGGCGCAACGCCGATTTGTGCGCCCTCTCGGCGGTGGCGTAACCTGGAATGGTCTGTCACATCGATTTCACGCGATGTGCTCGAGAGCACCACCGGCGCAGTGCACCGGGCCGCCTACCGTGGCGAGTCGGCGCGGGTGGAGCACGCGACACGGCACCTGCCGCTCACCCGGCGGTGGCGACGCATCTCGGCTTCATATTTCTCACCGGGACGGCCAATGCCCCGGGAGGCCGCGCCAGCCTGGCAACGGGGTGGCGCGGCCGCCGGCCGTCGCACACATCACAAGGAGTTCTCCGTGTCCAAGCGGACTTTCCAGCCGAACAACCGCCGCCGCGCTCGTAAGCACGGCTTCCGCGCCCGCATGCGCACCCGCGCCGGGCGCGCCATCGTCTCCGCTCGTCGCCGCAAGGGCCGCGCGAGCCTCACGGCCTAAGAGCCGCTTCAAGGCCGTGCTCCCCAAGGCGCACAAGCTGTCGTCGTCGGCTGATTTCCGCCGCACGACATCGGCGCGCACCCGCGCCGGATCGCGCACCCTTGTGGTGCACGTCACCACCCGAACCGATCTCGCTCTCACCGGCGGACCCCGGTTCGGGTTTGTCGTCTCCAAGGCCGTCGGCAACGCCGTGACGCGCCACCGCGTCTCGCGCCAGCTACGCCATATCGCGCTCGAGGCGGTGCACGGGGGCGTCGATAAGCTAGCCCGCCCCCACGACGTCGTCGTGCGCGCGCTTCCCGCCGCCGCGCGCGCCCCGAGCGCGCAGCTGCGAGAGGATTTCGCGGCGGCGCTCGCTGCCGCGCTGGCGAAGGCGGAGAAGCGGGCGGGAGCCTAGTGGCCTACTACAACTTCCTCGGCGAAGAGATCCCCCGGCCACCGTCGGCCCCGGCGCGGGCCTTGGTCGCACTCGTGCGCGGGTACCAGAAATACCTCTCCCCAATGAAAATGGGGCCGAGTTGCCGGTTCTACCCCGTGTGCAGCGCCTACGCGCTGGAGGCGGTTTCCCGCCACGGCGCCATTAAAGGTAGCCTGATGGCCACTGCCCGCGTGTGCAAGTGCGGTCCGTGGCACCCGGGCGGATACGACCCTGTGCCGGGCAGCGCCGCGCCGGCCGACCCTGCGACTGACCCTGCGACTGACTAGGAGGCACGCTCTCAAGTGCTGAACTTCGTTTATTGGCCGATCTCAGCTGTGCTGTGGTTCTGGCACAAGATTTTCGGGACGCTCTTCTCGCCTGATTCCGGCATCGCCTGGATCTTGGCAATCGTCTTCCTCACCTTCACCATCCGCGTGCTGCTGGTCAAGCCGATGGTCAACCAGATGCGCTCGGCTCGCAAGATGCAGGAGATGCAGCCGAAGATGCAGGAGATCCGGGCGAAGTACAAAAACGACCGGGAGAAGATGGCGCAGGAGACCCAAAAGCTCTACAAGGAGATGGGCACCAACCCGTTCGCCTCCTGCATCGTCCCGCTGGTGCAGATGCCAGTGTTTGTCGGCCTGTTCCACGTGCTGCGCTCGTTTAACCGCACCGGCACTGGCCCCGGACAGCTGGGCATGAGCGTGGAGCAAAACCGCAACACCGCGAACTACATCTTCTCCCCCGAAGACGTCCGTTCCTTCCTCGACGCCGACTTCTTCGGCGTGCCTCTCTCGGCCTACATGTCGATGCCGGAGAGCGCGTTCGGGGCCTTTACCGGCCTTGACTTCACCCGTACCAACATCATCATGGTCTGCCTGCCGCTCGTGGTGATCTCCGCGGTGTTTACGCACCTCAACGCCCGTCTCTCCATCGAGCGCCAGAACGAGCGCCGGCTCGCCGGCAAGGTTAGCGCGCCCGTCGACGAGCAGGCGGAGATGATGCAGCAGCAGATGCAGGTGATGAACAAGATGATGCTGTGGATCTTCCCCGTGATGATGCTGGCCACCGGCTTCCTCTGGCACATCGGGCTGCTGTTCTACATGCTGGCCAACAACGTCTGGACCTTCTTCCAGACCCGCATCGTCTTCGACAAGATGGACAAGGAGGAGGCCGAAGAGGAGGCCGCGAAGCTCGAAGCCAAGCGCGCCACCGCCCCGCAGGTCGGAGCCCGCAAGGTGGACAAGCGCACGAAGAAGCAGCGCAAGCAGGGCAGCTAGCTTCCCGCTTGTCGACGCCAATGAAACCGCCGCCCCCACCCTCTGGGCGGCGGTTTATCGCATGTCGGGCCGGTTTACTAGAGTCGGTAGCATGCCGCAGCCGACTGATTCTCCCTCCCCCGCGCCCACCCCGGCCGCCGCCGCTGAGGTCTTCGGCGACCGCCTTGCCCTGGCAGAGGCCTACCACCGTTCCCTGGCCACCGTCGCCGCCGAGCGCGGGTTTATCGGCCCCAAAGAGGTCGGCAGGCTGTGGGAGCGCCACCTGCTCAACTGCGGGGTCATCGGCGAGGCCTTCGCAGAGGAGATGGATGTCGCCGATATCGGCTCTGGCGCCGGCCTGCCCGGCATCCCGCTGGCCATTGCCCGCCCCGATCTGCACGTCACCCTGATCGAGCCGCTGTTGAAGCGCTCGACCTACCTGCGCGAGGTTGTCGCCGAGCTCGGGCTGGACAACGTCTCGGTGCTGCGCGGCCGCGCCGAGGAGCAAAAGACCGGCCTCTACGAGGCGGTCACCTCGCGGGCCGTCGCGCCGCTGGGTAAGCTCGCTGGGTGGTCGCTGCCGCTGGTGAAAGTCGGCGGGGTCATGATCGCGATGAAGGGTGAGTCGGTGGCGGACGAGCTCGAGCGAGACTCCGCGGAGATCGCGCGGGCGGGCGGCGGGGAGGCCGAGATCTTCACCGTCGGCGAGGGCATCCTCGAGCAGCCGGCGACCTTGATTCGCGTCGTGCGCACGCGCGAGAGCGGGAGGCGATGATGAGCCCTAAGGACGGTCGGATGAGCGAGAAGGCACAGGCGGATTCGCCGCAGTCCCAGTGGGACGACACACCGATTGCTGAGGCGGCGCGCCGCGCCGCGCGGGTCGTGACGGGCTCCGAGCAGCTGCCGCGGCCTGACCGGGCGCGGGTGTTTACCATCGCCAACCAGAAGGGCGGCGTGGGCAAGACCACCACGTCGGTCAACCTCGCCGCGGCGCTCTCCCGCCAGGGCCAGAAGGTGCTGGTGATCGACCTCGACCCGCAGGGAAACGCGTCGACGGCCCTTGGTGTCGAGCACCGCGCGGGCACGACCTCGAGCTACGAACTCCTCATCGGGGAGGCGGAGGCGCGCGAGGCGGTGCAGGCCTCCCCGGGCAACGACAACCTATGGTGCATACCCGCCACCATCGACCTCGCCGGCGCGGAAATCGAGCTGGTTAGCCTCGTGCGGCGCGAATACCGCCTCCACGACGCGATCCGCCGCGGGCATATCGAGGAGGAAGGGTTCGACTACGTCTTCATCGACTGCCCGCCCTCGCTCGGGCTGCTCACCATCAACGCGATGACCGCGGCCGAGGAGGTCTTGATCCCCATCCAGTGCGAGTACTACGCGCTCGAGGGCGTGGGTCAGCTGCTGGGAAACATCGGCATGATCCGCGAGCACCTCAACCACGACCTGCACATCTCAGCGATCCTGCTGACGATGTTCGACGCGCGCACGCGCCTTTCAGAAGAGGTCGCCGGCGAGGTCCGCTCGCAGTTCGGCGAGGTGGTGCTGCGCAACGTCATCCCGCGCTCGGTGAAGGTGTCCGAGGCCCCGGGCTACGGGCAGACCGTTATTGATTACGACCCGGGCTCCCGCGGCGCGCTGGCGTATTTCGACGCCGCGCGCGAGCTCGCCCGCCGCGGCGACTACCAGCCTCACGCAACCACCGGGGCGATCGGCGTGAGCCCCGAGGTGGCCCGGCAACTAAACGATACGCAGGACGGAGAGTAGACCCATGGCAGCAGAACGTAAGGGCGGCCTCGGGCGCGGGTTGGCCGCGCTCATCCCGTCCAACCCGGAATCGACCGACTCCACCGGCAAGACCGGGCGCCTCGGCGCGGGGGCCACCGACGTCATCATCGGCGGCACCCCAGGCGCGGCGAGGGCGGCCAAGGAGTCGGCCAAAGGCGAGGGCAGGCGCGTTCAGGGCGCCCCGACGATCCCGGGCGCGCCGACTGTTACCGCGCAGCGCGAAGGGGTCAGGCAGGCCATTCCCGTGGGCGCGCGCTACCAAGAGGTGCCGATCGGGGCGATCGTGCCCAACCCGAAGCAGCCCCGCCAGGTCTTCGACGAAGACGAGCTTGCAGAGCTCGTGCACTCCATCAAGGAGTTTGGTCTGCTCCAGCCCATCGTCGTGCGCGAGACGGAGCAGGGCTTCGAGCTCATCATGGGCGAGCGCCGCTGGCGCGCGGCGTCGAAGGCGGGGCTCAAGCACATCCCCGCCATCGTCCGCGAGACCAACGACGCGGACATGCTGCGCGACGCGCTGCTGGAGAACATTCACCGCGTCCAGCTCAACCCGCTCGAGGAGGCGGCCGCCTACCAGCAGCTGCTCCAGGAGTTCGGGGTGACCCAAGAGGAGCTCGCCGACCGGCTGGGCCGTTCGCGCCCGAAGATCACCAACTCCATCCGCCTGCTCAACCTGCCGGTGGGCGTGCAGCGCCGCGTCGCCGCGGGGGTGCTCAGCGCGGGGCACGCCAGGGCGTTGCTCGGCGTGAAGGTGGGCGCGCAGCAGCAGGAGAAACTCGCTGACCGGGTTGTTGCCGAGGGCTTGAGCGTGCGCGCCACCGAGGAGGCCGTCACGCTGCTCAACCGGCTCGGGGACCAGCCAGAAAAGCCGAAACGCACCCCCGTTCCACAGCCCGAATACCTCTCGCGCGCCGCCGAGCGCCTGGCGGACGAATGGGACACCAAAGTCGAAGTGACCATGGGCAAGCGCAAGGGCAAGATCGTCGTCGAGTTCGGCGACCGGGATGACCTCGAGCGGATCTTGTCACTTATCCAGGGCGACGAGGCCTAGGGGTCATCGTGGGCGCACCGCGGGCCTTCATCGTGCGCGTGGGCGCGGAGAGCCTGGGGCGGATCCACCGGGCCTGCGCGGTGTCGACGTTTTGGGAATTAGACCCGTTGGCGCCCGCGTATTCGGGCTCCCACCCGGAGGTGGATAAGGGTGCGTGGCTGGTCGCGCGCGCCGCCGAGCAGCCCGCCGTGGGCGTGAGCATCGTTGAGACGAACACGACGGTCGGCGCGTTCGCCACCGTGCTGGTGTGCCCCACCGCCTACGCACCCGGGGCGGTGCGCATGCCCACGGCGCCGATGAGCCGTGATGCGTGGGCGCTAACCAGCCTGCATATTGATCAGCGCTGGCGGGGCCGTGGCTTCGAAGCAGTGCTTCTCGACGCCGCCATCGCCGCCGCCACCGACTGCGGGGCGGTCGCCCTCGAGGCCTTCGGGCTGCGCCCTGGCGCGGTGCCCACCTCCGCGCTGTGCGAGGGGCTGATCCGCGATGCCGGGCGGATCGGCCTCAATGAGGTCCCAGCGCTCGAATCGGCGGGATTTCGGGTCGTGCGCGACCATCCCGTGTTACCGCGGCTGCGCGTGGAGCTGCCCCCGCCGAACGACGCACTGGCCGCCCGCGAGGTCGCGCAACTCCTCGCCGAGGTTCCCGCCGGCGGGTAAGCCCCCCTACATGGCGCGTTCTTGGCGCAGCAGGTCGGAAAACGTGTAGGTCCCGGTCGGTTTGTCGTCCTCTTCGAGGAGGTAGAGGCGCTTGACGGCCACGACGATCGCCTCGGCGATGGCGTCGCGCTGCCGCGGATCGGTGACGATGGCGACGTCGCCGGGGTTGGTGAGGTAGCCCGCGACGACCTCTACCGCGGGCATCCGGGAGAGGCGCAACAGCTCCCACGTGCGGCCGTGGGTGTAGCAGTTGCGCAGGTCGGTGCGCGCGACGATCTCGCGCTGGATGTAGCCGGAGAGGGTCTCGCCAGTCATCGAGGACGCGCCGAGCTCCGAGCCGAAGTAGAAGGTGGCCACCCCGTTAGCCTTCTCGTTGGCGTATCGGTCGAGCTGCAGCGAGATGATGAGGTCCGCGCCGAAGCTATTGGCCAGCTCCGCGCGCTCCTTCGGCGAGGGGTTATCGCCCTTCGGCCGCGAGAGGATCGCCTCCATGCCGGCCTCCACCATGCGCTGCTCGATGCGCTGGGCGAGGTCCCACAGGATCTCCTCCTCGGAGATCTCTCCAAAGCGGCCGTCGACTTTCGTTGCCGCCGCGGAGTCGCTGATGTCGGGGTCGATCACGACGCGCTTTCCGCTCAGCCGCGGGCCGGCCTGTCGTACGTTCTCCCGCTCGCGGATAGCCTGGGCGGAACCGCCGGTGATGCGCCGGCCGAGCAGGCTCAGCGCGTGCAGGGTGTCGCCGCCGCACACCCCGTCGGGGTCGAGCCCGGAGTTGAGCTGGTAGTTTACCAGCGCGTCGTGGGTCTGCCGGTGGAAGTGGCCGTCGATGCGGTGGGAGTAGAACCCGAGCTCCTGGAGCTGCTGCTGGAGCTGGCGGACGTCGTCGCCGACCATGACGTGGTCGGGCTGGTAGGACAGCACGCGCGCGCCGAGGGAGTAGGACGCCTCGCGCAGCTCGCGCAGGGTGACCGAGTCGATCTCCCCGGTCGGCACGATGCCGCGGGATTGCTGGAAGGCTTTGAGGCAGTCGGCCAAGTGGGCGTCGAAAAGCAGCTCGCTCGGCGAGAATTGGCGAGAGTTCCACTCGCCGACCCGGCCGTCGTAGCCGTCGAGCATGCCCAGCCGCGCCAGCGTTGAGCGCACTTCTGCGACGCGTGCGCTCGAGTCGCCGACGCGGAGAATTTCGGTCACGGGGCACCTTTCTGGCCGCATAGGCCGAGCGAGATGAAAACTGACTAAGGAAACCTTATATTACTCAGAGCTGGGCCTGAATCCGCGAAACGAGCTCGTCCTTCGGCTTGAGCCCGACGATGGTATCGACTGCCGCGCCGTCTTTAAAAATCATCACCGTCGGAATGGACATCACCTGGAACATTGCCCCGAGCGCGCGCTGCGCATCGACGTCCACCTTGACCACCTTCACCTGCTCCCCCATCTCCTCGGCGATCTCAGCAAGCAGCGGGCCGAGCTTCTTGCACGGGCCGCACCACTGGGCCCAGAAGTCGACGACGACGGGGGTTGCCGCCTCGACGACCTCGGTGCGGAAGGTGTCCTGGGTGACGTCAATCGGTGCGCTCATGGGCGTCATTCTAGTCCCGCGAGGTAGTGCTCGGCATCGATGGCCGCTCGGCAGCCCGAGCCGGCGGCGGTGATCGCCTGGCGGTAGAAGTTATCCACGAGGTCGCCGCAGGCGAACACGCCGGGAAGCGAGGTGCGGGTCGAGGGCTGCTCCACCGTGACGTAGCCCGCCTCGTCCGTCTCCACCTGCCCTTCCAAAAACGCCGAGCGCGGGTCGTGGCCGATGGCGACGAACATGGCGGTGGCGTCTAGCACGCCCTCTTCCCCGGACGTTACGTTTTTCACCCGCAGGCCGGTGACCTTCGTGCCATCGCCCACCACCTCCTCGACCACGGTGTTGGCGATGATCTCGATCTTGTCGTTGCTCCGGGCGCGCTCGAGCATGATCTGGGAGGCACGGAAGTTCTCGGAGCGGTGGATGAGCGAGACCTTCGAGGCGAAGCGGGTGAGGAAGTTCGCCTCCTCCATCGCGGAGTCCCCGCCGCCGACGACGGCGATGTGCTGGTCCTTGAAGAAAAACCCGTCGCAGGTGGCGCATGTGGATACGCCGTGCCCGGTGAGCTCGGCCTCCCCCGGGATCCCGAGGTGGCGCGGGGCGGCGCCGGTGGCGAGGATGACCGCCCGGGCGCGGTGGCAGGTCTCGCCGACGAAGACCTTTTTAACGTCCCCGTCGAGCTCTACCCTGTCGACCTGCTCGGCGGTGAGGGTGGCGCCGAATCGCTCGGCCTGGGAACGCATCTCCATCATGAGGTCGGGGCCCATGATGCCCTCGTGGAAGCCCGGGTAGTTCTCCACCTCGGTGGTGTTCATCAGCTCGCCGCCGAACTCGTAGCCCTCGAAGACGAGCGGGGAGAGCTCCGCGCGCGCCGCGTAGAGCGCCGCGGTATACCCGGCGGGCCCGGAGCCGATGACGATGACGTCGTGCACCGCGCCACCTGCGTCTTCCGTGGTTGCGGCCGGGGCCGTCTCTGCCTCTGCGCCCTTCGGGGTGATGAAGTTAAAGCCTGGGTTGGTCATGGATGTGCATCTCTTTCGACGTGTGCGTGTTCTCTGAGGCCAGTCTACTGACCCCTCGGACACGCGCCCCGCCGGCTAGGCGCCCGTCGCGGCGCGCGGGCCCACAGCCTTGAACACTGATTCCCGCGCCCGGGAGCGCCTGGACTTCACGGTGCCGGGCTTGACCCCCATCTCGCAGGCCGCGCGTTCGATGGTGAGCCCTGCGACGTCGATAAGCAGGAGCGCCTTGCGTTGCGCCTCGGGCAGCGCCTCGATGGCCTGGCGCAACACGATGTCGCGGTCGATGGACCCGGTCGGGTCGTGCGCGAGAAGCGGGTTGGCCTCGTGCGCGCCCTGTGCGCCGTCATCGAGGCTGACGTCGCGGAACCGCTTGCGGGCGGCGGCGACGTGGTCGTAGCCAGAATTCATCACCAGGCGGTGCAGCCAGGTCGAGAGCGTGGCTTCGCTGCGGTAGGTGTGCATGTTGCGCGAGGCCCGAAACAGCGCCTCTTGCACGATGTCTTGCATGTCTTCCTCGCTGCGGGCGTAGCGCCTGGCTATGCGCACCAGCCGCGGCGTATGGCGCTTGACAATGTGCGCAAAGGCCCGCGGATCCCCGGCCTTGTAGGCCTCGACGAGCTGTCTGTCCGTGCGCTGCGCGAGCGCGATGTAGTCCCCCATGATCACGTACTTCCCCCCGATTGTTGTGCCCAATAGACCCAGCAGAGCCAGTGCCTCCCTAGTGTGCCCGAGGCGGCATTGCCCCGCTGGGCGCGAAGGTACATTTCAGTGACACTCGCCCGAGGACCGTACGGCCTAGCGGGCAGCGGTGCCCACGAGCGCGATATCCCTGATCCCGACGTCGCCTTCTGCGGAAGAGCCTGGCAGCGTGACGACGACCCCTTGCAGCAACCCCTCGTAGCCCACCTCGATGGAGTTCTGGCCGCGGTCGAACGTCCCTGCGGCGAGGGCCGGCAGGCCCGCCGGGTCGAGCTGTGCCGCCGCGCCCGGGCTGGCGATGCCGAGCTCCGCGGGGATGCCATGGATCTCGTAGGCGCTACCCGCTGTCGCGCCGGTGACCACGATCTGGTTGAGGTCGAAGGCGGAGCCGGCGGGCGAGGTTGCGGCGAGCACCGCGCCGCGCTTCCCGGTCCAGGTCGTGGCGCGGTCGCCGTCGAAGGCGGCCTGGGCCGCGGGCGGCGCCGCGGTGATATCGCCGATGATGATGTCGGGCCCACCGCTTGACCCCGGCTGGTCGTGCTCGGTGGGCGTCGCCGCGGGCTGCTCGGCGAGCGGGTCGCGCGGCGATTGCCCGCCGAGCGAATCGACGAGGTAAGTCGTGAGCGCCGCGATGAGCACGACGGCGCTGGTCGCGGCGAGGAGGATGGCGAAGAGCCCGAGCGGGCGGTAGTTGCGGCGCCCGAACCCACCGCTGAGCGCCTCGGGGTCGACCTGCGGCTCCGGGGCGGGTGCCACAACCTGATCGCCCGCGGCCACGGCCGCCGCACGCGGCGCCGCGGCCTCCTCGTCGGCGGCATCCGCTTCTGCCTCCGCGCCGCTGAGGCGCTCCAGGGTGGAGGCGATGGAGCGGAAATCGTCCGGGGTGGCGGCGGCGGCGTCGGCAAGCGAGCGCGCGCTCGACGTGACGTCCTCGAGGCCGGCGGAGCTGACGTTGCTGCTGAGCAGCTCGAGCGCGGAGGCCAGGGCGCTAGCGTCCTTCTCCGCGGTGGCCTCGGGCAAAACGGCCGGGAAGGCGAGGCGAACGATGCCGTCGGAGGAGACGCGTAGCCGGTTGCGGTTGTCCAGCCCGAGCGATACGCCCGCCTCGTGGGCGGCGCCGAGGGCGTCGGCAAGCGGGGCGAGCGCGTGCGCGACGGCCTGGGTGTGCAGCGTCTGGCCCGATTCGGCGACGGCCTTCACGCTCGAGCCCGGGATCCAGTCGGCGACGACGAGCGCCCCGGCGCGGTAGGACAGGATCTGGATGTTGTCCGCCACGGCCGGGTGCGTAAGCTCGGCGAGCCGGCTGGTGCGCCGCGCCACCCCGGCAGCGTTGATGGCGGCCTCGCGCGGGCTCGCCGGGGCCATGGGGGCGGAACCGGAGGTATCGACAAAGGTCAGCGCGACGGTTTTGCCGGTGGCTAGCTCGCGGGCCTGCCAGAACCGGGCGGACTTCGTCGAGCCGTGGTCGCGCAGGAGGCGGAAGCGGCCGTCGGAGACCGCCGCGCCCGGCACGAGGCGGGGCCCGCGCACGACACCGGCGGACATCGGCGGCGGCACCGGAGAGGCGTTGAAGGAGTCGGCGGCGAGGAACTGGGCGGAGACGTCGCGGGGATCGACCTCGCCGACGCCGAGCTGCTCGGCAACGTCGTCGTCGGGACGGATAATGCGGCCCAGGCCCGGCACGCGGGCTAGGGCGCGGCCGAGGCTGTGCACCTCCGGCAGGCCGGAGCGGGACAAGACCAGGCCGGTGACGGCGAGGAAGAGCAGGCCTTCAACCGCGACTTCGACGAGGAAGCCGACGGAGGCAAACCCGGCGCCGAGGGCGGCGAAGAGGCCCGGTACTCCCGCGCCAAAGGCCGCGCCGAGGGCCCACCGCAGCCCAAAGACCACCGCGATGCCGACGAGGGAGGAGCCCAGCGCCCAGGCACAGGTGCGCAACACGGAGGCCATCTCGAGGGAGCCGAGCTTGCGCCGCAGGAGCAGCGCGCCGATGATGGCGCCGGCGATAAACCCGAACCCGTTGGCGCCGGCGAGCATGATGACGACGCTGGAGGTGCTCACCGCGACGAGCGGGGCGAGGAGGGAGAGAACGACCTTGGTGGTGGTGATGCCGGCGATGATAAACGTCGGGGTCCACGCCTCCTCGCGGGCGTAGAACACGCGCAGGTGCAGCATCACGAGGGCGTAGGGAATGAGGGTGAACGCGGAGAAGCTGATCGCCATGCCGAGGGTGCGCGCGCTGCCCTGGTCGAAGTTGCCGTAGGCGAACAGGGCGTGTCCGATGTCGGGGCCCAGCGCGGTCATGAACACGATGACGGGGATCAGCGCGATGAAGGTGAGCTTCGTGGCCAGGGTGAGGTCGCGCACGACCGCGCGGTCGTCGCCGTCGGCGGCGTTGCGGGAGAGCCGCGGCATGACCGCGGTTAGCAGCGTCACGCCGATTACCCCGTAGGGCACCTGGAGCAGCATCCAGTGCTGCTGGTAGATGATCGGCGCCGCGCTGTCGGCGGCGGAGGCGATGCGGGTGGTGATGACGTAGCCGAACTGGCTAATGGCCACGTAGGCGATGATCGCCAGCGCCATGCCGCCGAAGGACTTCAGCCGCTCGTCGATGCCCCACAGCGGGCGCAGGTCGATGCCGAGTCTGCGCAGCGCCGGCAGCATGATGACGCACTGCACGACGACGCCGAGCGTCGTGCCCAGGCCGAGCAGCGCGACGTGCGGGTTGCTTATCGACGCCGGCGTGGCCGGATTCAGCTCCCCCGGCAATGCGATGTAGCAGGCGAGCACCGCGATGGAGACGACGTTGTTGGCCACGGGCGCCCACGCGCCGGGCCGGAAGTGCTCCTTGGTGTTGAGGATCGCCATGAACAGCGCGAACATCCCGTAGAAGAAGATCTGCGGCAGCAGGAGGTAGGCGAACGAGGTGGACTGGATGACGTTGACGCGCCCGTCCGCGTCGAGCATGGTCCGCGTGAGCCAGGGCGCGGCCGCCACGGCGATGACGGTGACGACGACCATGAGGGAAAACGTCAGCGTGAACAGCCGCCTGATGAAGGCCGCCCCGCGGTCGGGGTCCTCCTTCTCGGCGCGCACCAGCATGGGGACGACGAGCGCGGTGAGCACGGAGCCGAGCACGATCTCCGTGATGAGGTTCGGCAGCGTGTTGGCAGTGTTGAAGGCAGATGCCACCGGGGCGCCGAGCGCGGCGCCGATGAGCACGGTGCGGACGAACCCGGTGATGCGCGAGAGCAGGGTGGCTAGGGCCATCGACCCGGTCGAGCGCACCATGTCGGTGGCCGAATCGGAGCCTTGGTCCTCCCCGTCGCCGTCGTTAAGTCCCGCTGTGGCTGTGGCTGTGGCTGTGGTTGTGGCAGCTGCGACGGAGGCGGCGGCGACGGCTGCCTCGTCCCCGGCAGCGGAGGCTAAGGCCTCGCCCGAGGGGCTGATCGTCAGCGCGGAGCGGTCTTCCACCGGCTCTGCCTCCGAGGGCTTGGGCGCGGCGCGGGGGGCCGGCACCGGCGCCGGGGGCGCCGGGGGGACAATGCGGCGCCGCAGCCCCGCGTGCTGCCGGTCCGGTTCCTGCTGGGTCACGAGACGTCATCTCCTCATTCAGGTGGGGTTCTGTCGGCTGAAGTTTCTTGCTACGGCGTGTGGCCCCGGCTGGGCGGGGGGTGCGAGGCGCCCTGGCGCCTTAAGCGGCGCCTCTTGCCCACATTGAACAGCAGCAGCATGGCCAAGGCGGCCGCGAGGGCCGTGACGACGAACCACCCGCGCAGGGCCACCCCGGCGGTGCGCACCGCGATGTCGACCGGCTCGGAGATCTGGTCTCCGCGCGGGGTGGCCAAAAACAGCTTCAGGTCGGTCCCGCCGGGCTGTTCGGGCAGGTCGGCGGTCATCGTCATGGTGATCGAGCCGTGGGCCGGCAGCCGTAGGGTGGCGGGCACGTTGAGGCGCGCTTCCTCCGGGCCGATGTAGCGCACCGTGGCGTCCACGGGCAGCGGCAGACCGTTGCGCGCGACGATGAGCAGCGGCGAGGTTGGCGAGGTGCGGGTGTAGACGTTTCCCGGCGGTATGAGGGCGACCGCCGAGCGCAGCGCGTTGAGGGCGTCCCTGCTGCCGCCGAGCCGCGAGCGCGTGGCGGATTCCGCCTGGCCGTAGAACGTCAGGGCCCGCCTGCCGCTGGCCGACAGCGCGGAGAGGATGTCCCGGCGCAGAGGCAGTGTGAACCCGTAGCGGGTTAGGGCGATGGCGGGGTCTTGCACGAGCAGGCTCGAGAGCTCGTTGATGAAGCGCGCCTGCTGGCTCGAGGCGAGTATCTCGGTGTCGGTGTAGGCGCTCGGGTCCGCAAACGGCGAGCCGAGCACCTCCCCCGCGCCAATCGGGCGCCCCGGCGGGGCGGCGAGGTAGTCCTCGAGCGGCATCGGGCGCGCGGCCTGAGTGTGCAGGGTGCTCGCCACCGCGTCCATGACGTCGGCGGCGCTGTCCGCGTCCCAGGTCGCTGGCGGGTTGATCAGCACCGGGTCCGGGTCGTGGCCGGCCTCAGGCTGGGAATCGGCGGCGGGGTCCGCCTCGCCCGGGTCGCGGTAGGTCCACGCCTCCTGGGCGGCAAGGTGGACGGCGCTGGCGGCGTTGACGGAGCGCGCCTTCGGGGAGTCGAGGGTGTAGTCGAAGCGGTAGTAATCGTTGGAGTACCCAGCCGTCTCCGGGTGCTCGCCGACGGTGGCGAGCACGGCGGAGAGCGAGTCCTGGTACGTCACCGCCATCACCCCCGGGGCGAGCCAGGAAAACCGGCCAGGCTCGGATACGCGCACGCCGTTCGCGGCGAGCAGGACTCGCACCGGCTCCCCCGGTTCGGGGGCCGCGGCCGCGGCGATGGACGGCACGTCGCTGCGGTCGAGGGCCGGGGCGGATCCCGCCTCGGCGGGCCCGGAGTCTTCCCGCGACTCCGCGTCGGCCGCGGCCTGCGCGCGCTCCCACGCGCCGTGCATCCCCTCCGTTTCGATGCGCGAGCGGCTGTGGTCGGCCCATCCCAGGGCCTGCGGCACCCCCGGCAGGGCGTAGCCCGCGCCGGGCACGACGGTGTTTTTCACGCCGCTGGCGCCCAGCACCTGCGCCAGCACGGCGGGCCCGCGCTCGACGGCCTCGCGCATGAGCCAGGTATCTCCCGTGCGCGCCACGGCGTTGAGGTCGGCGTTTGCCCACGGCAGCGCGATGACGCAGCGCGTCGCGGCGATCGCGGTGAGCCGCCCCAGCCATGCGTGCGCGTCCTCGGAACCGCGCCCCGGGCTGCCCGCGGCGGGATCGGTGGGCGAGCCGAGCGCCTCGCCCCAGGAGTCCCGCAGGCGCTTCGGCGGGTCCGCGAGGCTGGGGCGCGCCTGGCTCACGGTGTAGCCCTCCGCCATGCGGTCGACGGTGTGGATGAGCGCCGGGTCGAGGGCAAGGCAGGTTGAGTCTGCCACGGCGGGGTCGGTGGAGGCGGTGGAGTAGACGTCGATAAGCGAGCTCAGCCTCCCGCCCGGCGCGAGCTGGTCGGCCAAGGATTCGCTGGCGAGGATTAAGGGAGGCTCCCCGGGCGCTGCCCCGGTTTCACCGGGGACGATATCGACGGGGGCGGAGACGGGAAAAAGCGTGGTCATGCCGGCGGGAACGGCCTCTTGGGGGGTGCCGCGCACCGTGACATGGAAGCGTTCGGTATCCAGCGGGTCTCCCCCCGGCCCGGAGAGCACGAACATCAGCGGGTAGGTGCCGATGCCGGGCAGCGGCAGCGCGTCTTCGGTGATGCTGAGCTCAAGCTGCGTGCTCTCCCCCGGCGCGAGCGGCGTATCCACGTCCACGGTGCTGCCCACGACCGAGTAGTCGGACGGGTTGGCCACGGTTGCGGCGCGCTGGTCCCCCACCGATCCGGTGGCCGGGCCCCGCCGCGGGGTGAGGCTGAGCCCTTCGAGGCGCTCGCGGGAGGTGTTGGTGATGAGCACCGTGGCCTTGATCGGGTCGTGCGCACCGACGATGGCCGGGGCGGAGACGAGGCTCACGCGCGCAAGGGTCCCTTCGCCCGCGCGCACGGCCGGGTTGGCCCATTGGTCGGCGACGCTCGGGTCGGCAGGGGCCACGGGGATGGCCAGGCCGGCTGCCCGCGGCGCGGAGGGGGCGAGGCTCAGCGAGAGGCAGAGCGCCGCGGCGGCGCTGCGCGTGAGGGCCCGGCTCATCGCGGGGTCGCCCTTCCGGCGTCTGCTTCCTTTCTGGCCAGATCCGGCATCCGGTTCACGGCGATGCGCGCGAGCTTGCGTTCGTCGGCGTAGGCGAGGTGCTCGATGAGCTCGTTCATGGGCACCCACGTCACCTCTGTGACCTCGGGGTCTTCGTCGTTGAGCACCCCGTCGACGTAGCGCAGCAGGTTGTGGTGGACCGTTTTGTGGATGCGCACGCCCTCGGAGACGAACCAGTAGTCGATCACCCCGAGCTCTTCGAAGGCCTTGCCATGGATCCCGGTTTCCTCCCACACCTCGCGCTCGGCGGTCGCCCACTGGTGCTCGCCGGCCTCCACGTGGCCCTTGGGCATGGACCACAGGAGCCTTCCGCGCCGGTCGAGGCGCCCGATGAGCGCGACGTAGATGCGCGAGAGATCGACCTTTCCCCCGGGGCCGACGGCCTCTGCCATGCCGGAGACGACGAGGCCTCCCGCGGAGGTCTCGTCGCGGGTCTCAATCGAGGTGTCGGGGGTGTTGTGGCCGCGCGAGCCCTTGCGGTAGCGGCTCGTGTTGGGCCGTCCGCTGCGCCCCCGGCCGGAGGCCCCGCGGCTCCGCTTCCCGCCCTGTTTTTTCGGGCCTTTCTCCCCCGCCTGCGTGCCCTTGCCCTTCTCCCCCGCCTTGGCGTTGGAGTGCTGGTTGGCCTTCGCGGAGCCGCCGCCCTTCCCGCGGCCGCGGCGGCGCCGTCCGCTGCGGCCCTGCTGCTCGGTATCTCCGCCGTTGCCCGCCGTCGCCCCGGGTTGTGAGGCAGGCCGAGACCCGCGCCGGCGCCTCTTGCGCGCGGGCGGGGTGGTCTTCCCCGAATCGCCGGGCTCGGGGCGGGAGTTGTCAGTCATCCGCTTCATCGTATCCGCCTGCGGCGATTTTTCGGTATTTATAGGTGCGTGTGCGCGCCGGGTATCCTCGTGGGCGTGACCACGCCAGCCAATTCTCCCGAGCCTTCCCGCCTGCCAGACCCCGACGATCCGCTTGCGGCCCCAGCGCTGCTGGCGCGGGCGCAGGCGGGCGTCGAGAAGCTGCGGGGGTTCCTCGAGCCCCTGGCCAGGCAGTTTGCGGCGCGCGGCGAGTCGCTCTACCTCGTGGGCGGGCCCGTGCGCGACGCCATGCTTGGCAGGTTGGGCAGCGACCTCGACTTCACCACCTCGGCGCGCCCGGGTGTGATCGCGGAGATCTTGGGCCAGTGGGGCGAGAAGACGTGGGATACGGGAATCGAATTCGGAACGGTCTCCACCGTCAAGCACGGCCAAATGGTCGAGGTGACCACGTTTAGGGCGGACCTCTACGACGGGGTGACCCGCAACCCCGAGGTCACGTTCGGCGAGAACATCGAGGGCGATTTGGTGCGGCGCGATTTCGCGTGCAATGCGATGGCCATCGAGCTCTCGCTTGTCGACGACGCGTTGGCCCCCTCCTTCCACGACCCCGTCGGCGGCCTTAACGACGTGCTCCGGCGCAGGCTCGACACCCCGCAGGCGCCGGAGGTGTCCTTCCGGGATGACCCGCTGCGGATGCTGCGCGCGGCCCGCTTCGTCTCCCAGCTCGGCTTCGCGGTCTCCGACCGGGTGTTCGAGGCGATGCGCGAGATGGCACCGGAGATTAACCGCATCACGGTTGAGCGCGTGCAGGCCGAGCTGGACAAGCTCATGCTCGGGCAGCGCCCGTGGGAGGGCCTCGACCTGCTCGTGGACACGGGCATTGCCGAGCACATCCTCCCCGAGCTGCCGGCGCTGCGTCTGGAGACGGACGAGCACATGCAGCACAAGGACGTCTACCGGCATTCGCTCACCGTGTTGCGCCAGGCGACGGAGCTTGAGGAGGACGGCCCCGACCTCGAGCTGCGCTGGGCGGCGCTCATGCACGACATTGGCAAGCCCGCGACGCGTGCGCCGAAGGAGGGCGGCGGGGTTACCTTCCACCACCACGAGGTCGTCGGCGCGAAGATGACCCGCAAGCGGCTGCGCGCGCTGAAGTACCCGAAGCACGTGATCGAGGACGTCGGCCAGCTCGTCTACCTCCACATGCGCTTCCACGGCTTCGGCGAGGGCCAGTGGACCGATTCCGCGGTGCGCCGCTACGTTACGGACGCAGGCGAGCTGCTGCCCAGGCTGCACAAGCTCGTGCGCGCGGACTGTACGACGCGCAACGCGAGGAAGGCGCAGCGCCTTCAGCGCACCTACGACCACTTGGAGGAGCGCATCGCGGAGCTCGCCGCCAAGGAGGACCTGGCGCGCGTGCGCCCTGACCTGGACGGCAACGAGATCATGTCGATTCTCGGCCTGTCCCCCGGCCCGGATGTGGGCAGGGCCTGGAACTTCATGAAGGAGCTGCGCTTAGAGCGCGGCGAGCTGCCGCGCGAGGAGGCAGTCGCGGAGCTGAAGAAGTGGTGGGAGGAAGACAATGGCTGATTTCTTCTACGCGGATCGCCTGTTCAACGGGCTCGAGCGCGAGGAGCCGGCGGCGGGCATGCTGCTTGTCTCGGCGCCGGGGATGGATTCCCGGAAGTTTGTCCGCACGGTGGTGCTCCTGCTCGAGCACAGCGTCCGGTCGAGCCTGGGGGTGGTGCTCAACCGGCGTAGCGACGTCGCGGTGCACAACGCCCTGCCGCAGTGGCTTGAGTGCGTGGCCGAGCCGCAGGCGCTCTACATCGGTGGGCCGGTAAGCCCGCGCTCCGCGGTCGGGCTCGGGGTCACCCGCCCGGGCGTGGCCATCGAAGACCACGCGGTGCTCACCCGCCTGGCCAACCGGCTCGTCCAGGTGGACCTGCGCGCGGAGCCGGCCGAGGTGGCCCCGCTGCTTACCGGCATGCGCCTGTTTGGCGGCTACGCGCAGTGGGAGCCGGGCCAGCTTGACGACGAAATCGAGCGCGGCGACTGGTTCGTCGTTCCCGCGCTGCCCTCTGACGTTATCGCGCCCGCGGCGGCGGACCTGTGGGGCGATGTGATGCGTCGTCAAGCGATGCCGCTGCCGCTCTACGCCACCTTCCCCGCCGACCTCGAGGACAACTAAACGTGGGCGTTTCACGTGAAACATGGGCGGAAATCCGCGGCGGCGTGCGCGACTCGGCCCTCGTTGGGCTCGGCGTCGTCCCCTTGGGTCTCGCCTTTGGCCTGCTCATGACGCAATCCGGCTTCGCCTGGTGGTGGACGCCGATCTTCTCCACGGTGATCTACGCCGGCTCCATGGAGTTTCTCGCCCTTTCTATGGTGACCGCCGGCGTAGGGCCCCTCTCGGCGGCCGTGACGGGGTTTATGGTGAACTTTCGCCACATCTTCTACGGACTGACGTTCCCGCGCGGCCTCATCCGCTCGCGCGCGGGCCGCGCCTATTCGACGTACGCGCTTACCGACGAATGCTACGCCATCGCCTCGGCGACCCAGCCCCGCAGCGGTGTCCGAGTGCTCACGATCGAGGTTTTCTGCCAGCTCCTCTGGGTCCTCCCCGGCATCGTCGGCGCCCTCGCGGGCCGGGCGATCCCCCCTGAGATCAAGGGCATGGAGTTCGCGCTGACCGCGCTGTTCGTTGTGCTCGCCTACGAGTCCTTCCAGGCCTCCCGCGACCTCTCGGCGGTGCTCCTCGCCGCCGGGATTGGCGCTCTCGCGGGCCTTGTCGCGCCGGCGCAGATGCTCATGGTCGCGCTCACGGCCTATTTCGTCGTCCTCATCGTGCGCTTCTCCCTCCCGGCCGTGGACGAACGGCTGCGCTGGGAGGTGTAGCGCCATGGGACTGCCAGACGGGGTGACCCTGTCGATGGTCGCCGCCGTCCTCATCCCGGTGGGAGTGGTCACAGTGGTGCTTCGGGCCCTGCCGTTTTCCTTCGTGCGGGCGTTAGACGGCAGTCCCCTCGTGGGTTTTCTTGGCCGCCTCATGCCGGTCGGGGTGATGGTTGTCCTTGTCGTCTACACCGTCGTCACCGCGGCCGGCTCCCCGGGCGGGCCGCTCGCGTCGCTCGTTGCGGCGGCGATCACCCTCGCCGTGCACGCGTGGCGACGCTCCCCCGCCCTGTCCATCTTCGCCGGCACTGGGGCTTACATGCTGATGGTTAACGCCGTGTTCTAGAGCTCTAATGGGCGTTTCAGGCCTGCCCGAACTTCTGCAGCGCCTCCTGCCACAGCCCCTCAAACTCAGTAGCGGCGATGCGCCGGGCCGTGATGCCGGCGTAGCGGTGGTAGGTATCGGGGTGCGGGACGGTCTTGCTCGGCTCGTTTGCCTGGCCGATCACCCGGTGTTCGACGTAGATCCCGGTGATGACTCCTTTTGGGTCCAACTCGATCATGCGCACCATGGAGCACTCATCAGCCGAGAGCTCCTCGAGCTCGGCGATGTTGACGAGCTCCGCGCCGATGTCGGGCACCGTGTACCGCATGTAAATGTAGAGTTTCACGTGAAACGTCTCCTTTGTGTGCGCGTTAGGATTCCGGCTCGGCGCGCTGCGCGTAGCGCGCGGCGAGCCCAGAGCAAATGATGAGCTGGGCCATGTGGTAGATCATGAGCGGCACAATGAGGATTCCCAGCGTTGCCCCGCCGAAGATCACCGATGCCATGGGTAGCCCGGCGGCGAGGGATTTCTGGGTCCCGCACATCTGCACGGCGACCTGGTCGCCGTAGCCGAACCCCAGGGCGCGTGGTACGGCCCGAGTCATCCACAGCATGGCCGCGACCAGGAACACCGTCAGGGCGATGAGGAAGCCTATCTCCCAGACTGCCACCTGCGACCACACCCCTGCGACCATGCCCTTGGAAAACGCGGCGTAGACGACCAACCAGATGGAGATACGGTCTACCAGCTTCGTGCCCTTCCTGCCTGCCATGTCGCCTACCCGGGGGGCGATGTTGCGCGCGAGTTGCCCCAGGGCGAAGGGCAGGAGGAGCTGGAGGGCGACGCTGCCGAACACGGAGGCGTCGATACGAATGCCCTCCCCCTGCCCCATGAGGAGCATGACGAGGGCGGGGGTGGCAACGACGCCGACGATCGAAGAGACGCTCGCCGCGACGATCGCGCCGGCGACGTTGCCTCGGGCCACTCCGGTGAGAGCGACGCAGGATTGGACCGTCGAGGGCACGAGGAGGGCGTAGAGGATGCCGTGGTAGAGCTCAGTTCCAATCAGCGCGGTCGTGGGGCGCAGCGCGGCACCGATGAGCGGGTAGGCGATGAAGGTGAAGGCGAGGATGAGGAGCTGGAGGCGCCAGTTCTGCAGGCCACGCAGCGCCTCCTGTGTGGATAAGCGCGCGCCGTAGAGGAAGAAAAGCAGTGCGATGCCGAGCGTGGTGGCAAGGCCGATTGCCTCTGCACATCCCCCACGGGCCGGGAGGAGGATCGCGAGCACGGCGGCGGCAACGATCCCCTGGATGAGCGGGTCCTTGGCAAAAGAGAACATGGGCCAAGTCTACGAATCCTGGCCCGCCCCGTGGGGTTAAGCCTGTGGGTCGCTCGCGGCGAGGCGGTCGCCTTGATCCTCAAGGTCGACCTTGCGCAGCCCGTTGATCGCCGGGCCGGAGACCACGGAGCCGTCGGCGATGTTGAACGTCGAGCCGTGCGCGGTGCAGCGAACGGTGTCCCCCTGGGCCACCGTGATCTTTTGGAACTGGTGGGGGCAGGTCGCGGAGTAGGCGACGTAGTGTCCTTCGCTGGGCTGGGCGATGATGAACTTATCCAGGATCACCGAGCCGCCCACCGGGACGGCGGTTTTCGCGATGTCGCCGGTCGGTTCCTGGCCGCACGCGGCGAGAAACGCGCCTGCGAAGGTGGTGGCGGTGCCGAGGAGGAAGAGGCGTCGAGAACAGGTCATGGCTTGATCGTAGCCCGCTTCATCGCCGAGACGAAGGAGGCGAGCTCCTCTGTGAGGGATGCCATGTCGCGCACCCGGCCGGGGTGCGGATGCTCGCCGACGACGTGGGAGTCGATAATCCGCGTGATCGCGGAGCCGGAGATGGCGCCTGCCGCTCCCGCCGCGATGGCGTCGCGCACGTGCTCAGGCGTGGAGATGCCGAAGCCCAGCAGCACCGGCGCCCCGCCGTAGGACTGCACGTTCGTGACCACGTCCCGCAGCCCTTCGACCGAGGATTCGCGCTCGGTGCCGGTCACGCCGTCGCGGGAAATGGCGTAGATGTATCCCTTCGAGTGCGCGGCCACGCCTTCGAGCACGCGCGGGTGCGCCTTCGCCGGCGCGATGTAGATCGGATCGATCCCGGCCGCCTCGGCGGCGGCCTCGAAGGGACGGCCCTCGCGCACGGGGACGTCAGGAAGCAAGATGCTATCCGCCCCGGCGTCCGCGAACTCGCGGTAGAAGCTCTCGACGCCGCGCACGAAGGCGACGTTGGCGTAGATGAGCATCCCGATCGGCAGGTCCGGGTAGCGGGAACGGATCTCGCGGACGATCTCGAGGCACTTTGCCACGGTTGATCCCCCGTCGAGGGCACGCACGTGGGCCTTTTGGATCGCGGGCCCGTCGGCGACGGGGTCGGAAAACGGCACACCGAGCTCGAGGGCATCCGCGCCGGCCTCGACGACGGCGGCGATGATCTCGATCGATTCCTCCGTGCTCGGGTCAGCGAGCATGATGAAGGGGACGAACGCACCCTCCCCCCGCTCCTTGAGGGCCTCGAAGGTTGCAGTGTAGCGGCTCATCGGTTGTGCTCCGTTTCTTTGGTGATGACGAATTCCGGGTGCTCCTCGAGGGTGCGCCGCACGTGAGCGACGTCCTTGTCGCCGCGCCCGGAGAGGGAGACGAGGATGGTGAGCGGCTCCCCGTCCCGGGGCGCGTCCGCAGCGCGCGTGATCGCATAGGCCAGTGCGTGGGAGGACTCGAGCGCCGGGATGATTCCCTCGTACTTGCTCAAAAGCTGGAAGGCTCGCAGCGCATCGCCGTCGGGAACCGGGACGTAGGTGGCCCTGCCCGTCTTGGCCAGGTAGGCGTGCTCCGGGCCGACGGCCGGGTAGTCCAGCCCGGCGGAGATGGAGTAGGATTCCTCGACCTGGCCGTCTCCGTTTCGCATGAGGTAGGAACGGGTGCCGTGGAGGATGCCGACGGTGCCGGCGGCGATGGCCGCGCCGTGCCGCCCGACCCCGTAGCCCTCGCCGCCGGGTTCGCAGCCGATGAGTTCGACGCCCTCGTCGTCGATGAAATCGGCGAACATCCCGATGGCGTTGGATCCGCCCCCGACGCAGGCGACGACGACGTCCGGCAGCGTCCCGGTGCGCTCTAACATCTGCGCGCGCGCCTCGGTGGAGATGACGCGGTGGAATTCCTTGACAATCTTCGGGAAGGGGTGCGGCCCGGCGGCCGTGCCCAGCAGGTAGTGGGAGTCGTGGAAGCTCGCCGTCCAGTCCCGCAGCGCCTCGTTGACCGCGTCCTTGAGAGTTCCCGAGCCGGAGTTGACGCCGACGACCTCGGCCCCCATGAGCCTCATCCGGTAGACGTTGGGTTCTTGGCGCTCCATGTCCTCCACGCCCATGTAGATGACGCATTCGAGGTCGAGCAGGGCGCAGGCGAGTGCCGTGGCGGTGCCGTGCTGGCCGGCGCCGGTTTCCGCGATGATGCGCTTCTTGCCCATCTGCTTGGCCAGCAGCGCCTGGCCGATCACCTGGTTGGTCTTATGCGCTCCGCCGTGAACAAGGTCCTCGCGTTTGAGGAAGATCCTCGCGTTCGCCCCGTCGAGCGGGAGGTTTCGGCACTCGGTCAGCGGCGTGGGCCGCCCGAGGTAGTCGCGCAGCAGCGCGCGGTATTCGGCCATGAATGCCTCGTCGTTCATGGCGTCGACGAAGGATTTCTCGAGCTGATCGAGCGCCGGGAGGAGCGACTCGGCGACAAACTGGCCGCCGAATTCGCCGTAGTAGGCGGGCAGCAGCGTGCGGCCGCCATCGTGGAAGCTTTCAGTCATTGGTCCTCACTCGGTAGGTGGTTGGTGGAAGTTGCGGATGGTGTCGAAGGTTTGGCGGACGGCCGCGGCGTCTTTGCGCCCGGCCCATTCCCCCGCGCCGGCCGGGTACTCGACGCCTGAGTTGAGGTCGACGCCGAGGCACCCCACGCGCAGCGCCGCGGAGACGTTGTCGGGTCCGATCCCGCCCGCGATAAGCGCGCCTCGCTTCACGGGGTCGGGTACGCGCGACCAATCGAAGCTGGTGCCGGATCCGCCGTCGCGCGCGTCGAGCACGAGCGTGTCGACGTCCCCCGCCAGCGCCTCGGCAACCTCGGGGCCCTCCGGGCGCGTCATGTCCACCGCGCGCCAGACCTTGGCCCGCTCCCCCACCTCGCCGCGCACGGAGCGCACGAGGTCTCGTTCGGCATCGATGCTGCCCTGGTATGGCGCGTGGATCTGGACCGCGTGGATCCCGTCATTGGCGAGCTCTGCCCACCCGGCGGTGCGGCGGGAGACGGCGACGTAGCGCAGCCCGGGCTCGTGGGCGATGATGTCCACGGATGTTTCACGTGAAACATTGCGCGGCGAGGCGTCTTCGAAGATGAGACCGCCGTAGACGGCCCCCGCCGCGCGCGCCGCCTGGGCGGCGGACCACGAGGTGAGGCCGCACACCTTGTTGGGCCCGTAGACCAGTTCGCGAGCGGCGAGGTCGATGTCCGGCTGGCTCGTGAGCTGCGAGCCGACGAGGAAGCCGTCGGAGTGCCCGGCGAGCGCCCGCACCGTGGCGGCGTCACGGATCCCCGACTCGGAGACCACGAGGGCCCCCGCGGGTGCGAGCGGCGCGAGCCGCGCGGACCGCCCGAGGTCGATGCTGAGGTCGTGGAGGTTGCGGTGGTTCACCCCGAAGATCCGGGCCCCGAGGCGGCCAGCGCGCGCGGCCTCGTCTTCGTCGATAACCTCGGTGAGCACGTCCATCCCCAGCTTCTCTGCGAGGGCGGAGAGGCGGGCGTAGGTGGCGTCGTCAAGCACGCTCAGCATGAGCAGGATGGCGTCGGCGCCGAAGTAGCGCGCCGCGTAGACCTGAACCTCGTCGATGATGAAGTCCTTACACAGCACGGGCAGGTGCGTGGTGGCGGCCACCGTTGCGAGGTGGTCGTAGTCTCCCCCGAAGCGGTCGGGCTCACACAGCACCGAGATGCCCGCGGCGTAGCGCGAGTAGACCGCGGCGATGTCGCCGGGCTCGTAGTGCGCGCGGATTGTCCCCAGCGAGGGCGAGGCGGACTTGCACTCCATGATGAACTGCGTCCCGGGGCGGGCGAGGCTGTCGTAGAGGGAGCGCTCGGAGCGCGGGAGGGAAGCAAGGTCCACGTGGGCTATGCGGCGACGAATTTCGTCAAGGTGACGAATACGCCCCTGGACAATCCCCTCGAGAACGGTGGGCAATTTAGTCACTGTAGTCCGCCTTCTCGTGCTCCTGGAGCCACGCCTCGACCGCGCGGGATCCCAGTAGGTCCCGCGCGTGCTCCACGCCCTCGCGCAGGGTCTCGTCCGTGCCGTAGAGGTAGAACATCGCGCCGGCGTTGGCGGCGACGGCGTCGCGGTGGGCATCGGGCCCCTCCCCCGCGAAGGTTTTCCGCATAAGCCGCGCGTTTTCCGTCCCGTCGCCCCCGCTGAGGTCCGACAGCGAGTGGGTGGACAGCCCGAGGTCCCCAGGCGTCACGGTGAAGTGGGCGATCTCCCCGCCGCGCAGCTCCCAGACGTCGGTCGGTCCGTGGACGGCCACCTCGTCCGTACCCGCCCCATGGACGACGAGCGCCCGGCTTCGCCCGAGCTCTTTCATGGTCTCCGCAATAATTGGCCCAAGCGAGGGATTGGCAATACCCATTATTTGAAATTGCGGGCGTGCCGGAGAAAGCAGAGGTCCGAGCGTGTTAAAAAGCGTAGACACCCCGAGCGCCTTGCGCACGGGCTGCACGTGGGCGATCGCCGGGTTGTAGGCCGGCGCGAAAAGGAAGGTGAAATTCGAGGCCTCGAACTGCCGCACGGCGCGCTCTGGGTCGAGGTCGAGCGGGATGCCGAGAGCCTCGAGGACGTCGGCCGAACCGGACTTCGACGATACCGAGCGGTTGCCGCACTTGATCATCTTGATCCCCCCGGCCGCCGCCGTCAGCGAGGCCGCGGTCGAGATATTGATCGTGTTCGCGCCGTCGCCGCCGGTGCCGGCTGAGTCCATGATCCCCTCCCCCGTCACCGGGAACGGCCGCCCTGCGGCGAGGAACGCGCGCGCCGCGCCCGCGATGTCGGCAAAGGTCTCCCCGCGCGTGCGCACCGTGGCAAGCAGCGCCGCGATGTGCACATCGTCGTAGTCACCGACCGTCAGCGGGGTAAACGCCTCGGTCGCCTCCTCTAGGCTTGGGGCGCGGTTGTCCAAGAACCTGCGCAAGATCTCCAGCGAGTGATCGCTTGCCATTATCAGCGTCCTTTCATGAGATTCTCGACGCATCGCTCGATGATGAGCGGCCCGCCGGGGGTGAGGATAGATTCGGGGTGGAACTGCAGTCCGATGGACATCCCGTCGTCGGAACGCGCCGCCATGACGACATCTCCGATGCGCGCCGAGGTGCGCGCGAGAGCGTGGAGCCCGGCCGGTAGCTCGACGGTGCCGAGCGAGTGGTAGCGCGCGACCGGGACGTCGCGCCCGGCGTGTCCCGGGGTATCGTCCGTGGTCAGGCCGTCAAACAGGCCGCTGGCAAGCCCGGCGCTGGTGAGCTGCATGCCAATCGACGCCCCATGGACCGGCCCGCACGGCTCCACGCGCCCCCCAAAGTGCTCGACGAGGGCCTGGTAGCCGAGGCAGATCCCGAGAATCGGCACCCGGCCCTGCGCCTGTGCGATGAGCTCCATCATGCAGCCGGCGTCGGCGGGGTAGCCGGGTCCGGGCGAGAGCACGATGAGCTCGGGATCGGCGGCGAGGACAGTGGCTGCCGGCACGGTGTTGCGGTAGACGGTCGCGTCGAAGGCGCTCAAGGCGTCGACAAGGTTGTAGACGAAGGAGTCCTGGTTGTCCAGCAGCACGATCCCGCTCACTTCGCCACCTCCAGCTCGGCCCCGGCGGCGCCCGCGATGGCGTCGAGCACCGCGTAGGCCTTGTGCAGCGTCTCGTCCGCTTCCGACTGCGGGTTGGAGTCGCGCACGACACCGGCGCCCGCCTGGACGGAGGCGACGCCGCCGGTGACGTAGGCGCTGCGGATGACAATGCAGGTGTCCATGTCGCCGCTGCCAGAGAGGTAGCCCACGGCCCCGCCGTAGCTGCCGCGCCGTGTGCCCTCGAGCTCGCGGATGAGCTCGGTCGCACGGAGCTTCGGCGCGCCGGTCAGCGTTCCCATGTTCATGCAGGCCCGGTAGGCATCGAGCGCGTCGAGGCCCGCGTCGAGGGTCGCGGTGACCCGGGATACGAGGTGCATGACGCGAGAATACCGGTCAACCTGGAGCAGCTCCGCGACGCGGCGGGTGCGGGGCACCGCGACCCGGGCGAGGTCGTTGCGCGCGAGGTCCACGAGCATGGTGTGCTCGGCGATCTCTTTGGCGTCGGTACGCAGCTGCAGCTCCATGCGGGTATCGAGCTCGTGGTCCACGCTGCCGTCGGGGGCGAGCCCGCGCGGGCGCGTGCCCGCGATGGGGTAGAGCTCCAGCTGCCGGCTCTCCGCGCTGAACTTCAGGTTTGACTCCGGCGAGGCCCCGAAGAGCTCGAAAGGCTCGCCGGTGCGGGCGAGCCCGCGGACGTAGAACATGTACGGCGAGGGGTTAATCCCGCGCAGGCGCTGGTAGGCCGCAAACGCGTCCGGGCACGGCGCGGTGAAGGTGCGGGCGGGAACAACCTGGTAGATATCTCCGTTGTCGATGTCGGCCTTGAGCTTGTTCACGTCCGCGCGGAACTGCTCGTCGGGGATGTCGGCCGTGACCCGCAGCGTGGCCTGCGGCTCGGCCTTCGCTGGCTCATTGGCGGCGGTGTCGGCGGTGTCAGCGGTGTCGATGTCTTTAGCGAGCTCATCGAGCGCAGGTTCGGTGCCGTCGAAGGTGATCCCGGCGACGTAGGCCTCGCGCGAGCGGTGGTCGATGTTCAGCAGGGTCTCTGCCAGCACGAACTGGTAATCCGGGTACGTGTTGGTGGATTCGCCGACTGCGGGCAGCTCTTCGAAGGTGGCGAGGTAATCAAACGCGATTCCGCCGGCGAGGAAGGGGAAATCGCCCTCGCGGTAGCCCGCGCGGGTGGTCAGGGCGCGGAGCACCTCGACGCTGGAGGCGGCAGTGAGGCGCTCGCGCTCGTCGACCGCCTTGGAGGCGGGGAACTCGTAGACATCATCGCCGACGAGGTAATCGGCGAGCTGGCTGCGCAGCCGCCGCGCGAGCACCTCGCCCGAGGCGCTCAGCGGCTGCGCGACCACGCGGGGGCCATTGCACGTTACGCGTAGCGACGCCCGCAGCACCGCCACCGATTTCAACCCAGACTTCGTGGTGATGTCGGCGGATTCTAAAAGCACCGCGTCCGTCGACTCCGTGCCGCCGAGGTGAGAAAACAGGCTCGAGGCGTTAGCGTGGTACCTCACGCCCACGCGTCGTACCCGCGGCGCGTGCTGAGCGTCGTCCGGGTGTGGGGGGTTGCTCATCAGTTCTTCCTTGGTCTGTAGTTCTTGAGCACCGAGGGTACTTAGAGCGTAAGGCCCGCGGCGCTTGGGTTTCCAAGCCGGCGGGCCGTAAGTTGCTTCAACGCGAGTGGCACGCCGCTTATGCGCGCCACCACCACTGGGTGCGGGAGGTCGTTGAAGTCACAATGTGGAATTCTAGTTCGCGACGTGGGACGGTGCAAGCGCTTCGCCCTGGTGATTGCCGCGCCACCCCGGGGGCGCGGGGACGCTAGCGCCCGTCGGCCTTGCGCGCCGCGCCGCGCAAAGCGTCGAGGTCTACCTGGGGGGTGGGCTGGGCGTTGGTGCTATCGGGGGTGTCTGAAGGGGCGTCGAGAAGCGATGCGACGCGCGCCCCGGCGTTGCCCGCGAAGGAGAGGGCGACCACGGCGAGCACGGCGGTGATGATGGGCGCGACCCACAGCCACCCCTGCGCAATGAACGCGAATGCGGCGCCGAAGGTCAGCGCAACGGCGGCGAAGAGGACGAAGGGCCCGGCGACCTTGTGGGCCTTGACCCAGATCTCCTCGCTCTTGCGCACGGCCGCCACGCGCAGCCCGATCACCGGGTTGCCTGGGAGCCGGCCCGCCGTGGCCAGCGCCCCGATCACGAACAAGACGAGCGCGAGGGCGCCGAAGACAATGCCGAAAACCACGTTCATGGCCCTAGCTTAACGCGCGGCGGGGGTAGCAGTTGTGGTGGGTAAAAGTCGTGGGCAACAATACTGCAAACCCTTCCAACCGCAGGGTGCAATCCTCGATTAAAGGCAGATCTCATGAAAAACAAGATCCTCAACTCGCTGCTGTTGTGGATTGTCGCGGCCATCGCCCTCGGCATCGCCTGCAGCTTCTTCTTCCCGCAGTGGCTCGCCCGGGTGTTTATCACCTTCAACGGGCTGTTTTCCAACTTCCTGGGCTTCTTCGTACCCGTGCTCATCTTCTCGCTGATCACGCCCGCCATCGCGGGGCTGGGCAAGGGGGCCGGAAAGTGGCTCGGCATCACCGCGGGTATCGCGTATACCTCGACGATCACCTCCGGGCTCATCGCGTGGGGCACCGCGGCGCTGCTCTACCCCTCGCTTCTCGACGGCCGCACGCTCGTCACCGGCGTCGCGGACCCCTCGGAGGGCGGTCTCGCCCCCTACTTCGAGGTGGAGATGCCCGCCCCGCTCGAGGTCATGTCGGCGCTGCTTCTGGCGTTCGTCGTCGGCATCGCCATGACGGCGGTGAAGTCCGACACGATGTACCGGGTGGTCGACGAGCTCCAGGGGGTGATCATGAAGGTTGTCACCTCCTTCATCATCCCCCTGCTGCCGCTCTACATCTTCGGCACCTTCCTGGGCCTGGGGATGAACGACAGCTTCGGCTCCACGCTGGCGGCCTTCGGTACCGTGCTCGTGCTCTCGGTGGTGATGACGCTCGTCATCATCCTTGTGCTCTACCTCGTCGCCGGTGCAGTCGCCGGGCGCAACCCGTTTGTCGCGCTGCGCAACATGGCGCCGGCCTACTTCACGGCGCTGGGCACGTCGTCCTCGGCCGCGACGATCCCGGTAACCTACGCCTCCACGCTGAAGAACAAGGTAGATGACAACGTCGCGGGATTCGTCGTGCCGCTGTGCGCAACCATCCACCTCGCAGGCTCGATGATGAAGATCACCCTCTACGCCCTCGCGATCGTCTCCATGGGCGGGCTGGGTATCTCCAACGCGCAAATCTTCGGCTTCCTGCTCCTCCTTGGCATCATGATGATCGCCGCGCCGGGCGTGCCCGGCGGCGCCATCATGGCGGCCGTCGGGCTGCTGCAGGCCAACCTCGGCTTCGACGAGTCGATGGTCTCGCTCATGATCGCCGCCTACATCGTCGTCGACTCCTTCGGCACCGCCGCCAACGTCACGGGCGACGGGGCGATCGCGCTCATCGTCAACCGTTTTGCGGCGGGGCGCATCAAGGGTTATACGCTCGAGGGCGCCCGCGCCTAGCGGCCGGCGGCCCGGTTTTGCGCGCGCGGTCCTAGATCCGCTCCCCCGTCGCCGCGCTAAAGGCGTGCAACGCGCCGGTGATGCGCGCGTGAACCGCCTCGCCGGGGCGGACGGCGCTGTGGGGCGCGGCGCGCAGGACCACCTGCTCGTCCCGGCCGGCGAGAGTGCCGTAGAGGTACGAGTCGGAGCCGAGCTCCTCCACGAAGGTGATGTGCACCTCGAGGGCGTCGGGAGTAGCGGCGCTGACCAGCTCGGCGGCCTCAGGCCGGAACCCGAGCGTGATCCGGCCCTGGTCCTCCGGGCGGACGGCGTCGAGGACGCGGCACTCGAGGGGGATGCGGGTGTCGCCCGCGACGGCGGCGAAGGATGCGGGATCGACGTCGAAGGTGGCGAGGTTCATCGCGGGGGAGCCGATGAAGCCGGCGACGAAGACGTTGGCGGGGGCGTCGTAAAGCTCGCGCGGCGTGCCCACCTGCTGAAGCTCCCCGAAGTTGAGCACCGCGATGCGATCTCCCATCGTCAGCGCCTCCGTCTGGTCGTGGGTGACGTAGACGGTGGTAACGCCCATGCGGCGCTGCAGGCTGGCGATCTGCGTGCGGGTTTGCACGCGCAGCTTGGCGTCGAGGTTGCTTAAGGGCTCGTCCATGAGGAAGACTTGCGGCTCGCGCACGATGGCGCGGCCCATGGCTACGCGCTGGCGCTGCCCTCCGGAGAGCGCCTTCGGCTTGCGGTCCAGGTACTCGGTAAGGCCGAGCGTGCGGGCGGCCTCCTCGACGCGCTCGTTCATCTGCGCCTTGTCCATCCCGGCGAGCTTGAGCGCAAAGCCCATGTTCTCGCGGACGGACATGTGGGGGTAGAGGGCGTAGTTCTGGAACACCATGGCGATGTCGCGCTCGCGAGGCTCGAGGGCGGTGACGTCGCGGCCGCCGATGAGGATCCGGCCCTCGTTCGTCTCCTCCAGGCCGGCGAGCATGCGCAGTGCGGTGGACTTTCCGGAGCCGGAAGGGCCGACGAGGACGAGGAACTCCCCGTCCGCGATGTCGAGGTCGAGCGCCTTGACGGAGGGCTCGTCGGCCCCCGGGTAGATGCGCGTCGCGCGGTCAAAGGTGACAGTAGCCATAGTTCTTCTCCTCCATCGGCAGGTACGTGCCGAACGATCCTTAAGTGGGGTACGCCTCTAATCTACGTCACCGGGCGCGGCATGTTTCACGTGAAACATGCCGCGGCGTCTCGGAACACCATCGCTATTCCTCTCGGGTTGGTGACCGACAATGCTGATGGGGGACGGCGCATTGTGGGCCTTTCCATGGGCGCATGGGTCCGCGAAAGTCAGCAGTATTTCGCGTCACTTCGCCCTTGAAGAGATCGAGCTTCATTTATCAATAGGTTAGTCATATCTACCTTAGTATACATTTTCCGCCAAACACTTGCGGCAATTCCATTCATATTTTATCGTGGCGGCGGGGTATTTCCTCACGTGTTTCCCCGTCCTCTGACCGAAAGGTTCATCATGTCTGCTGTTAATAAGGCGGCGAGTTTTTTGCTTTCGCAGCTATTTCTGGCGCTTTGGTATCGGCTTGGTGCGCTCCGGCTCAAGCCGCTGAGATTGGATCCCCACATGGCCATCAAGCTGATGCAATCGACGTAGCTCTCGACGCTTACGTAGTCCCGGCAACTCTGAAGTTTGACGTGGACAAGGCATCTGCTCGAGGAGAGAGCGGGGAAGTCGTTGAGTTCGGTCAAGAGTACAACCGTGCGATCGATTATGACCGCGAGCACTGCTTTGTTGATGGAATGGCCGTGCCGGCCGATCAGGGAAACGTGCCGAGCGTGCAGCTCTTCGCAATCGATCCGGCGGGCTGGCCAATTGCTGAGCGATGGAATTGGTGCGGCAGGGATCGAACGGATGGAGGAGAACCGCAGAATTCCGCCGACGCAGTATGCCGCGACCATGATCAGTGCTTGAGCGGTGGCACAGAAGTATGTGAATGCGACCGGCGGTTTGTTGACGGCCTCAATGCGGTCAAACATGACTACTCCTGGGCGGACCGAGCCTACATTGAGGCTGCAATCCGCCTGGTGCCTCGAGCGCACAATTGCTGAAATCACAAAATGACCCTCAATCGAAAGGAATGGGTGGATGTCCGCGAAAAAGACTGTTCTCTTCCTCGTGCTTGCCCTTGTTTGGGTGGCTACGCCCTTTATGGGTGACCGCGTGCCCCAGTGGGCCCAGGTGCTCTACTGGGTTGCGCTGGTCCTCGCCTCCGTCACGGGAGTAGTCCTCGCCGTCCGGAGCCGCTCCGTGCTGCTTGGCGTCGTATCGCTGCTCACGCTGTTCGCGTGGCCGATCGTCCTGGCTGTCTCCCTCGCGGCGGGCGGAATGGGTTAGCGCGCCGCGGTATCCTGTCGGCATGGTCGCCGAGATCGTCACCACCCACTTCATCGCGCACAGCGATGACCTCGGCGAGGCCTACGGGGTATGGCGCGACCGGGTCGTTCGCAGCGGCGCGGAGGTGCTCGCCCTCTCCCCTGCCCCGCACCCCGTCGACGACGAGTTCATCCTCTGGGACCTGCGCACCGAGGCCGCCTACGGCAACCTGCGCGACCCCGAATCCATGGCGCTCTACGAGCTCAACGCGCTCGTCGACTTTGCCGGCCTCGACCGCGACGAGCGCATCGAGACGTTTTTCATGGACGATCCCTTCGTCACCCCGCGCTTCCCCTCGACGCTCGGCGGGCTCACCGACCTCGCGCTGCGCGACAGCGTTGGCCCGGACCCCCTCCGCCTCGTCACCGTCGCCTACCTGGGCACAGAGGCGGCGATCCCCCACGTGCACTCGCTTTTCGACGCCCTCTTGGCCCGCTCCCACGTCGTCGCCTACCAACCGGAGCTCGCTCTCCTGGAGGGCACCGAGCACGCCTCCCTCGTCGGCCCGCTATGGGTGCGCGACGCCACCTTGAACCTCATCGGCACCGGGGACCGGGTCTTCTCCCCCGGCAAGGAGGCCTGGGCAGGATGGTTCCTCACCGCCGATCCTCTCGAGGACGTGGAGGCACGGCTGCCGGAAATCATCGAGCCGGGCACCGTCGTTATTGGGCGGGCCGTGGCCGAGGCGTTTTAGTGCAACAATGTCACTACGTTCGTTCGTACCGTGCGCGCGCCCTATGCAGTATGTTGAGTACATGCCAACCTCGAAGCAGATAGGCGCAATCGCCATCCTCACTGCTGTTCTCGGCCTTGGCGGCGGTGCACTTGGAGCATCGTTCATCGACGTCCCCGCGCCTGAGTCCGTCGCTATCGAGACCGCCGGGGTACCCAACATTGTCGTAGACGACCCTCATGATCTGCTTGCGCCCGAAGACGAAGCGCGCATGATGCGCGATGCCGCGATGCTAGAGGCACCCGATACCGTCGAAGTGTTGCACTGGATGGTGTTCAACCAGTCGCACGAAAACCTGAACGACACCGTCGAGGAATACATGCGGGATCACTACCCCGATGACATTGGCCCCGATAAGTACGCGGACGGAGTGCTCATCGTCGCCGCCGGAACGCAACAGCGCAAGGTCGGGGTCTATGCCGGCGAGGATGTCGCGCATCAATTGAAGCTCCACGAAGACGAGAGGGCACCGTCTGTCGCCGAAGAGATGAAACGCGGAATGCGAGACAGCAACATTCCTGCGGCCATGTTTGCAGGGGCCCGCGCCGCGATGGATATAGATCTCGTTCGTGCCTACGTAGTCGACGATGCGGAGAGCGAACGTTTCGGGGCTGGAGTGGGTGCGGGGGTAGCGGCTGGGGGAGCTGCTGCGTTGGGCAGCTCGCTTGCCTTGGGGGCGCGAAATAGGCGTCGACAAGCGATCACGCGCGCGCGGCGAGACCACGAGCTGGTCACGCGCGAGTACGCCGCGTTGGGGCAGCGTCTCGGGGAGATCGACATTCGGGCAAACTCACTGACCAGCGCGTTTGCCGATGCCGAGATGCGCAAGCAGTGGGCCGAGGTCCGCGATCGTTTCCTCGCGCTTCATGACAAAGTCTCAGGCGCAGGTGGGATTGGCGCAATCGATGTTGGCGACGACAAGCAGGTCTGGGAGCGCCGCCTTGAGATTGATAACGCGGCAGAGGTTGTCCGCCACACCTCGAACGCGGAGGACAACATCAATCGCCTGTTCAAGATTGAAAACGGGGACCCCGCCGCCAGGCGCTCCGACCTCACCGCCTTACGCGAGGACATCATCAAGGCTCGGCTCGGAGTCAACGATGACGGGCTGAAGGACGAGCTCGAAGAGTTGGAAGCAAAAATCAACGAGCTCGACCACAACCCCTCTGCCCCTGGCTTCCTCGATGACTTTGTGCGCCTCCTTGGGGATTACCGCCTTGTTCTGGAGGCGGTGAAGGACAAGGAGTTCAGTGACGTCAAGGAGCACAACGCACTGACGCGACCGGCGCTCTACGACCGCGACTTCTTCTACTCCAACTATGTCCCGTTCGTCGTGCTCAACAGCTGGCACACCTCTAACGTGGAGGCGGCGCAGGCCGCGCAGTCCTCGTCTTCGTCGGGATTTAACTCCTCCTACAGTTCCGGGTTTTCCGGCGCGGGAGGGTCGAGTAGCTACTAGGAAGCGGTAATCGCAGGCGAGCGCTCGCTGACGCGGAAAGATCTGCACCGAGAGCCATCAGCAGTGGGTGCTTACAGGAGCGAGGATGCTGGATCTTGCGATTGGTATGCTGAAGGTGCACAGCTACCTCGCCGCACTAGCGAACCAGCTTCGACCGATGGCGCTCCGGCCGAGAGAGCCCGAGTGGTTCCCAAGTGGTCCCCCAAGTGGTCAAGGCGGCGCCGGATTCTGACCAAGAGGAGAGCGAATGCGCCTTCGCGAATCTTCATGAGCGCGAAGGACGCATTGGAAAAATCCAGTGAGATGACGTGTCCTTCACTGACCAGCTCTGATTACGTTTCGGTCCCGGTCCGTGATGCGGATTCAGATATAGCCCGTCTCGATGGTTGGTCGCCTACACCCCCGTCGAGCGCGGGCGAAAGCGCGGGATTATGGTCTCACTATGCTCCCTTCTCCCCCGCATCGGCTGCGCTACCTTTGCATTCTTGTCGGTGGGTTCCTTGGTCCCTTCGCCGGGCAGTCTCTGGCGGTTGTCCTTCCGGAGTTCGCCGCGGACTTCGGCATTACGTTGACACAGGCATCGTTGACAATGACGGCCTATACGTTCCCCTTCGCGGCAATGCTGCTGTTCTCAAGCTCCCTCACCCGGAATCTTTCTCCGGTGCTTGTTGCACGGGTCGCATTTGTGATCATCGCCGTGTGCGCTGTCATTCTCATCCTCTCACCGACGTGGTGGGTGTTCCTCGCCGCATACATCCTTGCCGCCCTGTGTAACGCTTTCACGCTGCCGTCCCTCCAGCTCATCTTGACACGTATCACCCCCGCTGAACGGCTCGGCGCAGCTCTGGGCAGTTACGCGGCCATGCAATCGTTCGGTCTGCTCTCGGCTCCGTTGTTTGCGGGCGCAGTCGTCTCCGTCGCCTCGTGGCGATGGATCTACCTCATTCTCGTGGCGGTTCCGCTCTTCATTGTTCTCATTGGCCTGCCGGATGCTCCCCCTTCGCGCACGCCGCGCGGTTCGTTCGCGGTGAGCTGGTCGTTCGTCAGGGGTTGCTTCACCCTGCTGGTCGTTGGACTGTGCACTATGGGCATGGGATTTGTACTGGCTCTCCACGTGGGCGAGCTTTTCGCCGCTTCTCCCCTTGCCCGGGGGTTCATCGTCATGGTCGGTGGGCTCTCTTCCTTTCTGTTCTCCAGCCGGGTGGGCGGGCTGGCCGACACGCGTGGCCCTCGTCCGCTGATTGTGGTGGCCCTTCTCATCGCGGCGTGCGGGCTGCTGGGAATCGGGTTGGCGTCCTCGATGGTGCTTGTCGCTGTTTTGTGGGGCATTGTCGTTACCGCGGGGCAGGGTGTTCAGGTCGGGGTGAACCTTGTGACTCTGCGGTCTTCTTCGGGTGCGCAGATCCTCTCGAGCGTCCAGGCGTTCCGGTTCTTCGGTAGCGCTCTCACGCCGGTGCTTATCCTCCCGCTGTATAGCGCTCACCACACACTTGGCTTCGGTGTCGCGGCGGGTGCGCTCGTGATGGCAGCGGGCCTAAACTGCCGGCCGCGTTGAGGTTGGGCAGCGATGTTTCACGTGAAACATTGGCCATTCGTTCATTCCCGCGAGTCGGACTCTGGAATAATGCGCATTCAGAAGCATCCCGTAGTCACCGACAGGAGTGAAGCCAGCAATGGACACCGCCTATATCCTCTCATCCGCGCGCACGGCAATCGGCTCGTTTATGGGCTCGCTTTCGGCTCATACGCCCACTGAGCTGGGAATCGCCACGGCCGAGGCGGCCATTGAGCGCGCAGGCGTTGACCCCGAGGTGATCGACACTGCCGTATACGGCAACGTCATCAACACCGAGACTAACGACGCCTACCTCGCCCGGGCCATCGCACTCGGCGCGGGGATGGGCGAGAGCTCTACGGCGAATAACATCAACCGGCTCTGCGGCTCGGGCGTCCAGTCCATTATCAGCGGAGCGCACATGATCCGCGAGGGCGATGCCGCCGTGGCGCTGGTCGGCGGCGCTGAGGTGATGAGCCGGGCGCCCTACTCGCTGCCCCGCATGCGCGCCGGTCAGAAGATGGGTGATGGACGCGTGGTCGACTGGCTCGGTATCCTTTCCGACCCATTCGGCAACGGCCACATGGGCAACACCGCGGAAGAAATCGCTCGACGGCAAGGTTACACCCGCGAGCAGGTTGACGAATACGCACTCGACTCCCACACCAAGGCGCTCGCGGCGATAAAAGCCGGTGCCTTCGATGAGCAAATCGTGCCTGTCGAGGTGCGTCGAGGCAAGGAGACGGTAAAATTTTGCGTCGACGAGCACCCGCGCGAGACCACCCTCGAGAAGCTCGGTTCGCTGCGCCCGGCCTTTCAAGAAGGGGGGTTGGTCACCGCGGGTAATGCCTCCGGCATTAACGACGGAGCGGCGTCCCTCGTCCTGGCCGGCGAAGGCGCCGTCGACGAACACGATCTATCCCCCGTCGCCCGCATCTTAGGCTGGGGAATTTCTGGCTGCGACCCGAGCGTGATGGGCCTTGGCCCGGTGGCCGCGGTGCCTAAGGCACTGGCGAAGGCCGGGGTCGATATTTCGGATATCGATCTCATCGAGTCGAACGAGGCGTTTGCGGCCCAGGCCATGGCGGTCTCCGACCAGCTCGGTTTCGACCCGGCCAAGACCAACATCCACGGCGGCGCGGTCGCGCTCGGTCACCCGGTGGGTGCGACAGGCGCGATCTTGACCACGAAGCTCCTCCACCAGCTGCACGACAATGACGTGCGCTACGGATTGGTCACTTTGTGTATCGGCGGAGGCCAGGGCATCGCACTAGTCATCGAGTCGCTTCGATAGCCCTACGCGTGGCGGCGTGCGCAACTCCACGATCATCGGCGGAGGCCAGTCCCGGATCCCCACCGTCCATCATCTGCGCAAGGCTGGCGCAAGCTCTGTAACATACGAGGAGCAGTTGACGTACGGTGGGCCGCGCGCAGTCCGCTTTATCGCTCCGCTCACGGGAATCGCTGCGTGGAGGGATGTTCCTGTGGGCCGTCAGGGGATGCGTTGACCACGTCGCGTACAACGGCGCGGTCTTCCGTGTGCACGCAGGGCTGCGGGGAGTAGAGCGCTTGCGACATAGTGATGGCAACCGGCACTCGGTCGACGCTCGGTGCGCTCCCGCGCACCGAGCCATTCTGGGTGTGAGCGTGTGGCGGTAGGCAGAGGTGCGAACTCGGGGCATTAGTCGCTGCCGAGCTCTAGGTGCTTGGTAAGGTCGCTCGGTTCGCCGGCCCGCCCGCACGTTCCACGACATCGATGGCTGGGTGCCCGAGCACCGTCACTGGCAGCGTGCGATGGCCGTATGGCACGGAGAGTCCGATCTGGGTGAGGATTCGAACCTCGGCGGAGTTCTTGTCCTGCCCCAGCAGCGATCTCGTCAGGGAAGTACGTGGGGTTACGTCCTTGCGTGTTATGGCGGTGTCGTGGGCTAGGGCACAGCGATGGTTACCGGGATGGACCTTAGCACTTAGCGAGCCGCGGGGGCGTTCTGTCGGCGGCCTTGAGTGTTTGTCACGAGCAGCGTAATGCCGGGCGCTGGGGTCCGAAGGTCAGCCGGACTGCACGGGCAACTTCGGAGACAGGTTAGATACCCCGTGCTACGGTGACCTTAGATTTCTTTGGAAGGGGTAGAGATTTGCCAACTCACACATCAGACTTGATCAACTTCGATAGCTTATTGAGCGATGATGAACTGCAATGGCGAGAGACGATCGGCGCTTTCGTCGTCGAGGAGGTCAAACCCTACGTCGGCCAGTGGTTCGAAGACCAGCACGTCCCCGTCGAGCTCATCCCTCGCTTCGGCGAGATGGGCATGATCGGCGCCCACCTCAAAGGCTACGGGTGTCCCGGCCGCTCCGCGGTGGACTACGGCCTGGCCATGATGGAGGTCGAGGCGGCCGATTCCGGCCTGCGGACCATCTTCTTCGTGCTTGGCTCGCTCGCCATGACTTCCATCCACGCCCACGGCACCGAGGAGCAGAAGAACCGCTACCTACCGAAGATGGCCGCCGGCGAGATCATGGGCGCGTTCGGCCTGACGGAGCCGACCGCGGGATCCGACCCGGCGTCGATGATCACGCGCGCGACCTACCGCAAGGGCCAGGGTTGGGAACTCAACGGCGAGAAGCGCTGGATCGGTCTGGCGCACCTGGCTGATGTCACCATCGTGTGGGCCAAGGTCTCCACCGAGGACCTCATCGCCGCGGGGTACGGAGATAACGTGCGCAAGGACCGGGAGGAAACGGTCGCCGGCTTTATCGTTCCGCGGGAGACCGAAGGCTTCGATCCGGTGCCGATCGATCACAAGCTCTCCATGCGTGTGTCCACGCAATCGCACATCACCATCACCAACGCGCTGGTGCCCGAGGACAGCATCCTCCCGGCCCGCTTCGGGCTCTCCGCCCCCCTGATGTGCCTGAACGAGGCGCGCTACGGCATCGGCTGGGGCGTGCTCGGCGCCGCGCGCGACAGCCTCGAGCAGGCCATCGCCTACGCAGGCGAGCGCACTCAGTTTGGCAAGCCGATCGCGTCTTTCCAGCTCACCCAGAAGAAGCTCGTCGACATGGCGGTCGCGCTCAACCAGGGGCAACTTCTCGCCCTGCACGTGGGCCGCGCCAAGGATGCAGGGACGCTCGACATCCCCATGATCTCGGTGGCGAAGCTGGCTAACTGCCGTACCGCTATCGACATCTGCCGCGAGGCGCGCACCGTGCTGGGCGGCAACGGCATCCGCCACGACTACTCCCCCATCCGCCACGCCGCTAACCTCGAGGGCGTGCGCACCTACGAGGGCACGGACGAGATGCACACCCTCATCCTTGGCCAGAAGATCACGGGGATCGGGGCGTTTAGCTAGGCAGGGTTAGAACCCCGCCCGCAGCGCGATGCCGTGGGCCTGGGCGGCCGCGGCATCAATCCCCGAGTGCGCCTGTGCTGCGGCCCCGGCCGCGGACTCACTGGAGCCGGGCACGCCGCCCCACGCACCGGCTGCGTTATCGACAGCGCTGTGCGCGCCCGATGCCGCCGCGTCAATAGCCTGGTGGATCGGGCTCGGCGCTGCCTGAGCGGGGCCCGGGAAAGCCGCGATCACGTCCGCGGTGAGCTGGGAGGCCGGCCCGAAGGTGTGGGCCGCGACGCTGAAATCGGTGCCGAAGGATGCGCTTGCGTGGAGCGAGGCGCGGTCGTCCGACCAGCCCCACTTAGTCCCGATTACGCCGGGCAAGACCGCGGTGCCGTAGTCCTGCCGGTAGCCATCAGCCGCGACGGGAGAGGCGCTGGCGAGCGCGGATAGGATCGGGTCGCCCAGGCCGTGGTCGCGCTTCCTCGCCTCCAAAAACGCCACGGCGTCGTAGGTTGAAGTCGTGCTGTTGCCCCAATGGTCGGCCGCGTGGGTATCCCCCAGCCCGTATTTCCGCGCCGTGAGCGCGATGGAATCGGGGTAGGCGGCGTAGAGCGAGGCGGCGATTGCATCGTCGGACGTTTGCAGCATCGTATATGCGCGCGCCTGGTCGGCGGGGGTGCCGTGGTCGAAGACGTAGTCGGCGATGTAGAGCTTGACCAGCGAGAGCCCGGGCCGAGACTCGTGTTCGTTGGCCGTGCCCACCCGGAAGCCGGTTGGGCTGTGCGCAAACGACATGCTCGTGCGCGGCGGCGTGGCGCCGATTGCCGTCGGCTCTGGGGCGGCACCCGCCGCGGGGGCGCACAGCGATAGAGCTGCGGCGGCGCAGGCCGGCGTGATGGCGGAAAGGAATCTCACAGGCGTCAACAATAGTGCGCGGCGGGCGAAAAATCTAAGCCGCACTTAGTAAAAGGCTCTGATACGAGGACATCTGACAGATAGGTCCACGATGAAGTGCGCGCGTGTCTTCGCGTATATGTGCCTTGAACTTTGGAAATGGCGGTGTGGCGGCGCCCCGTCGCACACATGGATGCACTTGCTGTGAGCCGCGAGAATTCCCCCACCCACGAAAGGAAGTGCCGTGGCTGACGTCAAAAACGCCTTTCAGATCGCCGACGAGGGCGTCGCGTCAATGAGGTCTACGAAGCAAGGACGTCTGGGGCAAGGTGGGCGCCGCGACCGGTAGCCCGAACGGCCTCTTGCAGGTCATGGATATCATTGCTATTTGCCCACGTTCTACGTCATCGGCTTCACGAAGGCCGAGGAAGAGGGCGCGGCGCAGTGGCAGAAGGGCTTCAACAAGCTGCTCAAGGAAGAGTAGTTGGATAATGGCAGCTTCGGTGCCGATTCCGGCGTCGGGTTCTTCGACTACTCTGACAAGTAAACCACACCCCGTAAGGTGGCACCTTTAGCGTGAAGGTGCCACCTTTGTGCTAGCCTCATCCTCACTGAACGACGCGACCGGAGGAGCGCCAGGCGTGACGCCGCTGAGCAGACTGAAACCAACCAGGGTCATGGGGTGGTGGGACCTCGCCGCGCTGACCGCTATTTTCTTCGGCCCGGCGATGGGGGCGTCGCTACGCAGCACGTGCGAGGTGGACAACGTAGTTGCGCCCACCGTGCCCGAGTTTTCCGCCGCCGCTAACTGGGGTGCCCTCCTCCACCAAGCACTCCTGGCCGCCGTCGCTGCCGCCTACCTGTGCGGGCGCCGCATCACGCTCACGCCCTGGAGCCTGCGCCCGAGCTGGAGGGGCGCTGCGCTCGGCATCGGCCTTTACGCCTTTATAGGGCTCGTCTTCGACCTCTCCTACTCGCTCTACGGCGGGCTTGTTGGTTTTCCAGAGGGCGCCGAGGACGCGGCCGAGCAGCCGGGCCCTGACGCCTCGCTGCTGGCCTATTCGGCGCTCAATAGCGTCTACGAGGAGGTTTTCTTCCTCGTCGTGTGCCTCTCCCTTCCAGGGCGCTGGCGCGCCCAGGCGGTGGCGTATTCGTTGGCGGTGCGCTTTGCCATCCACACCTACCAGGGGCTGCTCAACGCCGCGCTCATTGGGCTTGTCTCCGGCTCGCTTTTCCTCGCATTCACGCGGCTCGCGAGTTCCAAGACGGGCTTCGTCGGCCAGTGGATCTTCCCCGCCGTTGTCGCGCACGCGCTTGCCGACGTCTTCGGAGCCGGGCTGCTCAGCCTGCTCTTCCCCGCGGCACAACCCGCGGCCGAGAACTACCCTGGCGCCCATGAGTAGGCCCTACGAAATCGACCGGCAATGGCTAGAGGCAGTGGCATCGGATGAGGACGCGCGGGCGCGCGTGCGCCTGACCGCCACCGGCGCGCACGCGCGCGACGCCGTCATGCAGTGGCTCGAAGATCAACCTGTCGACGCCCTCGGGGTGCGCGGGCGCGGCGCCTGGATCGTCCAGGAGGTCTCCGCAGGGCAGGGCGAGGCGGTGGTGGACATCACCGCCGGCGGCGACGACCTCGCCGGCTCGCTCTCGGAGGCCACCGAGGAGGCCTACGCAGTGCTCAGCGCCCTCGGCTGCGAGCTCACGTGGGAGGAGCTCGGCCGGGAATAGGGCAGCACCGCCCGCAGCGCGGGTAGGCGGTGCGGTGCCCCGGCGAGGTGATTGGTAAAACTAAACTAATCGCGTCAGCTCGCCCTCGGGCATCAGCGAGAGCACCCGCCACCGGGTGCGGAAATGAGGAAACCATGGCCTCCGCGCGCCACCACACCCCTGTTCCCCGCGGCTCGAGCCCGCACGAGGCGGCGCCGCTACCTGCGCTCCACAGCGCGGAGCACTTAAGGCAGTCGCGCGAGGAATTCCACCTGGATAACCTCACGCCCGCGGATGTTGACCACATCCGGCTCAACCGTAGGGGCTCGGCGCCCAACGGCACTTTTTTGTCGTGGGTGATCACGCTGTTCGGCACCGCGGTCGGCGCGGGCATTCTCTTCCTCCCGCTCAACGCCGGCAGCTTCGGGTTCTGGCCGCTCGTCATCGCGACCGCCCTTATCGGACCGCTGGTGTTTTTCTCCCACCGCATGTACGCGCGCATCGTCAGCGCCTCGCCGGTGAAGGGCCTCGACGTGCTTCAGGTGGTCACCGCATTGTCGGGGCGCAAGCGGGGCGTGGTCACCGCGGTGATGTACTGGCTGGCCATCTACCCCACGGTGCTGATCTACGCGATCTCGATGACCAACACGATGGAGAGCTTCCTGGTCAACCAAATCGGCCTGGCCCAGGTCAACCGGGTTCTTTTGGCCATCGCGTGCGTGGGGTTGCTCACCGGCGCATTCGCCCTGGGCAAGAAGGCCACCTTGTGGTTTGCCAACATTCTCGTCTACCCGCTCATTGTGGCGCTGGCAGGCGTGTCGTTCTACCTCGTCCCCCGGTGGGACCTGGCAAGCTTCCGCTCCTATGAGTCGGCGACCCCGCTGTGGCAGTCCCTGCTATTGATTCTGCCGGTGCTCGTGTTCTCCTTCAGCCACATGGCGGCGGTCTCGCAATTCGCCCTCGACGTGCAAAAAGCGAAGAAGGGTGACGTCGCCGCCACCGAGAGGCAGGTCTCCCGCATCGAACTGATCACCACCGCGCTGCTCGTGGCGTTTACGATGTTCTTCGTCTGGTCCTGCACGCTCGCGCTCGGCGCGAAGGGGTTGGAGGAGGCCGCCGCCCAGAACCTGCCGGTGCTCAGCTACTTCGCCAACGTCACTAACACCCCGTTCATGGCGGTGATCACCCCGGTCGTCGCCATCTGCGCGATCGCCTCGTCCTTCTTCGGCCACCTCCTGGGCACGGAGGAGGGCACGACCTACCTGGTCCGCGTGATCGCCCCGAGGGCGACGCAGGGGGTCAGCGACCGCGTCTTGCGCTACGGGGTCATCGCGTTCGTCTTCGTCACCGGCGTTCTGGTTGCGGTGCTCAACCCGTCGATCCTCGATCTCATCTCCGTTATCGGCGGCATCTTTATGACGTTCCTGGTCTACCTGGTTCCGTTCCTGCTCTTCCGCAAGGCCAAGGCGTTCGCGCACTACGCTCACCGCCCCGACGCGCTCTTCGTCGGCTTCATGGGCGCGGTGATCATGGCTGTGTCGGTGTGGGAGATGTTCCGGTAGGACGCGCCCGCGGCCCGTCAAGCCCCGGGTACCGCCGAGGCACCCACCCACTACACTGTGTAGCCATGACTACTGAGGGACCCGCGCACCGCTACACCGCCGCCCTGGCGAACGAGATCGAGGCCAAGTGGCAGAGCTACTGGCGCGACAACGGCACCTTCAACGCGCCGAACCCGGTGGGTGACCTCGCTACGGGCGGGGAGCTGCCGGAAGATAAGCTCAACGTCCAGGACATGTTCCCCTACCCCTCCGGCGCAGGCCTGCACGTGGGCCACCCGCTGGGCTACATCGCCACGGACGTCTTCGCCCGCTACAACCGCATGCTGGGCAAGAACGTTTTGCATACGCTCGGCTACGACGCGTTCGGCCTGCCCGCCGAGCAGTACGCGATTCAGACCGGTACCCACCCGCGGACCACGACAGAGGCGAACATCGCCAACATGACCCGCCAGCTCGACTCACTCGGCCTGGGGCACGACCGCCGCCGCGCCGTGGCCACCACCGATCCGGAGTTCTACCGCTGGACGCAATGGATCTTCCTGCAGATTTACAACGCCTGGTTCGATGAGGAGCAGCAGAAGGCCCGCCCGATCGAGGACCTCGTGCGCGATTTGATCACGGGCGCGCGCACCACCAAGGACGGCCGCAACTTCCGGGACCTGACCACCGCGGAAAAGCACGCTGCGATCGATGAGTTCCGCCTCGTCTACCTCTCCGACTCCATGGTCAACTGGTGCCCGGGTCTGGGCACTGTGCTGGCCAACGAGGAGGTCACCGCTGAGGGCCGCTCGGAGCGGGGCAACTACCCGGTCTTCCGCAAGCGGTTGCGCCAGTGGATGATGCGGATCACCGCCTACTCCGATCGCCTGCTCGACGACCTCGACCTGCTCGATTGGCCCGAGAAGGTCAAGTCCATGCAGCGCAACTGGATCGGCCGCTCCCGCGGTGCCCAGGTGAAGTTCGCCTCCGACGCCGGCGACATCGAGGTCTTCACCACCCGCCCCGACACCCTTTTCGGCGCGAGCTACGTCGTGCTTGCACCCGAGCACGAGCTTGTCGACGCCCTGACAGCCCCCGCCTACACAGAAGACGTCAACCCCGCCTGGACCAACGGCCAGGACACCCCGGCCGAGGCGGTGGCCGCCTACAAGCGGACGATCGCCGCGAAGTCGGACGTGGAGCGCCAGGAAAACAAGGAAAAGACCGGCGTCTTCCTCGGTTCCTTCGCCGTAAACCCCGTCAACGGCGAGAAGGTCCCGGTCTTCATCGCCGACTACGTGCTCACCGGCTACGGCACCGGCGCGATCATGGCCGTGCCGGCTCACGACGAGCGCGACTACGAGTTCGCCAGCGTGTTCAACCTTCCCATCGTGCCCGTGCTCGACTCCGACGTGAGCGAGGCGGCGTTTACGGGCGACGCCCCGCACGTCAACTCCGCCAACGACGCCGGGCTGGACCTCGACGGTAAGGGCAAGGAGGAGGCTATCGAGGCGTCGATAAGCTGGCTCGTCGCCCACGGCTACGGCGAGGAAAAAATCCAGTACAAGCTGCGCGATTGGCTGTTTGCGCGCCAGCGCTACTGGGGCGAGCCCTTCCCCATCGTCTACGACGAGAACGGTCAGGCGCACTCCCTGCCCGAGGACATGCTGCCCGTGGAGCTGCCGCAGGTGGAGGACTACAACCCGGTCTCCTTCAACCCCGACGACGCCGACTCCGAGCCCGCTCCCCCGCTGGCGAAGGCGAGAGACTGGGTGGAGGTCACCCTTGACCTCGGGGAGGGCGAGAAGACCTACTACCGCGACACCAACGTGATGCCGCAGTGGGCCGGTTCCTCCTGGTACCAGCTGCGCTACATCGACCCGACGAACTCGCAGGAGTTCTGCGCGCTGGACAACGAGCGCTACTGGACGGGCCCGCGCGGCGAGAACGACCCGGGCGGGGTGGATCTCTACGTCGGCGGCGTCGAGCACGCCGTGCTCCACCTGCTCTACGCGCGATTCTGGCACAAGGTGCTCTTCGACCTCGGCTTTGTCACCTCCCGCGAGCCCTACCGGCGCCTGTTTAACCAGGGCTACATCCAGGCCTACGCGTATACCGATTCCCGCGGCGTCTACGTCCCGGCCGCCGAGGTGGAAGAGCGCGACGGAAAGTTCCTCTACCAGGGACAAGAGGTCAACCGCGAGTACGGCAAGATGGGCAAGTCGCTCAAGAACGCCGTTGCCCCGGATGAGATCTGCCGTGACTTCGGCGCCGACACCCTGCGCGTCTACGAGATGTCGATGGGCCCGCTGGACACCTCGCGCCCCTGGGCGACCAAGGACGTCGTCGGCGCCCACCGCTTCCTGCAGCGCCTGTGGCGCCTCGTGGTCGACGAGGCCACCGGCGCGCTGCGCGTCGAGGACGCCGAGCTGACCGCCGAGGATGCCAAGGCCCTGCATCGCACCATTGCCGGCGTGCGCGAGGACTACGACAACCTGCGCGATAACACCGTGGTGGCCAAGCTCATCGAGTACGTCAACTACCTGACCAAGACCTACGACGGCCCGGTGCCGCGCGCCGCCGTCGTCCCGCTGGTCCAGATGGTCTCCCCGCTCGCCCCGCACATCGCTGAGGAGCTGTGGGAGCGGCTCGGAGGCGGCACCACGATCACGTTCGAGCCGTTCCCCACCTTCGACGAGGCGCTGCTTGTCGACGACACCGTCGAGGTCCCCGTCCAGATCAACGGCAAGGTCAAGGCCCGCATCGACGTTCCCACTGACGCCGACAAGGACGCCGTCGAGGCACTCGCCCTCGCCGATCCCAGGGTCGCCGAACTGATCGAGGGCAAAACCGTGGTCAAGACCATCGTCGTGCCGGGCCGTATGGTCAACCTGGTGGTGAAGTAGCCGCTGGTTCGGGACCGCGTGCCCGCCGGACCTCCCTGGTAGCCTCAGAAGAGAAAGGTCACTACTAGGAAAGGTTTCCACTAATGTCGACTCCCTATTCGGGCGGGCAGGATCCCCAAGGCGGCGCCGAAGGCTACCAACCTCACGAGCCGGGCGGCTACGGCACCCCGGCCGCCGGGTCGGCCTCGTATACCGGCTACAACGGCTACGGTGGCGACGGAGGCTACGGCGACTACAACGCCTACGATGTGAACTACGCGGCGGCCGGACACGGCGCCACTCAATATCACGGGACCTCCCTCGTTGATGGCACCTACGGCGACGGCTACGAGCCGCACCGGGTCAACGACCCGCAGGCCAACGGCTGGTACCATGCTAAGGGCACAGGAAAGATCGACGTGATGCAGGCATGGGCCTTCGGCTTTAAGCAGACCTTTGCCAATTGGAAGGTGTGGGTGCCTGTGGGACTCATCTTTGCCCTCCTGCCGGCGGCGCTAGGCCTCTTCGTTACCCCGCTTGCCGGGTTCGTGCAGTTTGCCTTTCTCTTCGCCTACCCTGTCGTTTATTCCTTGGCGCTTCTGCAGACGCTCAACCGCAACTGGAAGTTCGACGGGGTGAACTCCCCCACCTACGGCACCACGCTGGGGATGATCATTCTCGTCGGCCTGATCTACGGGTTTGCCATCCTGATCCCTATCTTCGGCTCCCTCCCGTTCTTCGCGGTGAACCTCGCGGACACCCTGCAGGGGCTCGACCCGGCGCAGATCGAATCTGACCCGACGGTGCTCATGCCTCTCGCCGGGGCCATCCTCGGGATCCTCGGCATCGCGCTCGTCGTGAGTTTCCTGCTCGCCCCGCTGTTTGTCTTCCAGGTATGGTACGCGGCCGATAACGCCGATACCTTCGGCGGATCGTTCTCCCAGGGCTTTAGGGCCGGTGCCCGCAACTACGGCCAGCTGCTGCTGTTCTACCTCCTCTACGGGGTGATGATGTTTGTCTCCCTGTTCACCCTCGGGATTGCCACGGTGATCCTCATGCCGGCCTATACGCTCGCGCTCGCGTTTGCCTACCGGCAGGCCTCCGGCGGCCCGGTGCCTGTGGAGCCCCAGGCCGTGGGCGCCTAGGCCTAGGACCGCCTATATCGCGGCGACGGAGAGCCCGGCAGTCTACCCCGCGGTGCCAAGGGCCGCGGCCGTGTGAGCGTCGAAGCGGGAGGGCACGGGGGGTGGCCTTGGAGGCGTCGATACCGGGGACTATGTCGGGTTCCCGCAGGATGCCGCTGCCTTCCATGGCCATGGCGTCTTCGTCATTGACCGACGAGTGGGTCACATCGATGAAGGTATCGCCCTCCCCTGCGTAGTCTTCGCGGGCGTCCACGAGCTCGGGGCCCGATTCCGTGACAAGTGCGTCTTATCCATATCCCCACCTTAGGTGGACGCTTCGCAGCCAAGGTCGATACGCTAGGCGCCATGCCTGCGACATCCCGAAGTCCCCTGCACGCAGTGCCGCCGCTACAGCGCGCGATTGCGTGGGCGCTCGTCATCGCGGTGATCGGTTACTTCACCCTGGGCAAGGCTCACTTCAGCGTCGAGGGGTTATGGGACGTCTCCGTCCACCAACGCCGTGTGCTACGGCTCGTGCCCCTCGACGAATTCCGCGCACCCTCAACCTGGTACGGCCCCTGGCTGAACTTCTTCGGCAACGTCGCGCTCTTTCTGCCCGTCGGTTTCCTGCTCGGCAGCGCGGAGCGGGGCGCGGTGATCGGCCTGATCCTCAGCGTGTGCATCGAGGCGGCGCAGTGGATCTTCGCCTCGGGCTACACGGATATTGACGACGTCATCTTCAACACCGCCGGCGCCGCCCTGGGCGGGTGGCTGGCCGCGGCGCTCTCCTCGCGCAACAACGCCCTGGGCGTGTGGGTCATCTCCGCCGGGGCGGCGGTGCTCAGCCTGATATTCCTCGCCTCCATCGTGCGCTAGCAACCGCCGCGCGCGCCGGGATCGTGGGGCGCGGAGGCGCTAGACTTAGGGGCATCATGAGCGCAGGACGCGGACGGTTCACGCGGGCGGTGTTCCCCGACGGGGAGGAACCCGACCCGCGCTTTACGCTGGCCAATGAGCGCACGTTTCTCGCCTGGACACGCACCGCGCTTGCGTTTTTCGCCGCCGGCGTCGCCCTCGAGGCGCTCAAGATCCCCGGTATCCCGCCGGGCCGGAGCACCGCTGCGGCAGCCGTGGTCATTGTCCTCGCGATGGCGATCTCGCTGGGCTCGGCCCTTCGCTGGGTGCGCGTCGAGCGGGCGCTTAGGCACGGCAGGCCCCTGCCCGCCCCGGCAATCGTCCCGGTTCTCGGGGTGGGCATCTTTATCGCCTGCGCGGTCGTGCTCATGGGTGTGCTGTGAAGGGTGCTGTGAAAGACGAGGCGATTACGGTCGTCGACCCCGGGCTGCAACCCGAGCGCACCGCGATGAGCTGGACGCGCACGGCGCTGGCCATGCAGGCCTGCGCCCTCGTGCTCGTGCGCTGGTCGGATACCCACCCGGGGATTGTCAAGGCGGCGATCTTCTTGCTCAGCGCCAGCGCCCTGTGGCTCATCGTGGGCAACCGGCAGGTCTACCGGAACCGGGCGGCTTGGATGGCCGCCGGGGCTAGGCCGGAGCCTGACGTCTGCGGCGTCGCGCTGACAACCGCGATGCTCCTGGTCCTCGGCGGCGCCGAGCTAGCGCTACTGCTGGCTTAGCTCGAGCGCCCGCTCGATGAACCGGAACCCTCCCGTGGTAAGCCGCAGCGCGCCCGTGTAGGCGAACGGGCCGAGCACCGCAAGAGCCGCGAGCAGGGCACACGCCGCGTCGAGGTCGTCGGGGACGCGCTGCGGGCCGGAGGCAATCATCCCGTTCTCCCGGGCGACCCAGCGCACCACCGTGTGCCACTCTTGGGCGCCGAGGGCGCGCTCCAGCCCGCGGTGCAGCGGCTCGTAGAGGTTGCCAAACGGGACGAGTCCGTAGACGGCCTGGTCACCGAGCTGGGTGAGGGCCACATGGTCGGCGCTGACGCGGATGAGGCCGGCGTGGGTGAGAAGCGTGCGGGTGGCCAAAACCTGCGGGTGGGACGCCTCGCGGGGGCGCTGGGCCGTGGTGTCGATGCCCAAGATCGCCCCGAGCTCCTTGACGGCCCGGGAGGGTAAGTACCCGCTGGCGGTGAGCTTGACGGGCTCTTGGAACAGCGACAAGGCGGCGAAGATGGTCTCTTCGACCGGATCGTGGCTGCCCGACGGGGCCCCGTCCGCGGGAGACTCGAGGGGCGGCTGCGGGGCGAGGTCGCCGAGCTTTTCTTCGAAAAACGCCGCCATGGCCGAGATGAGCGCGGGGTTGTGCTCGGGGTTGGGGTCGATCGCGATGATGTCCTGGAGGTCCGGGCGGGAGTCGAGGAAGTTCTCGAAATCCGCGGCGAACTCCGGGGCGAGGGGGTCTGCCTCCATCGTGGCTGCGGAGTCGATCATCAAATCCTCGGCCACGAAACTAATGCGCTCGGCCACGGTGACCTGGTCGGCCTGGGTGAGCCGCTGGAGGAGGCGCTCCGGGCTCATGACCGGCAAAAAGCTCAGCAAAAGCGGGGCGACCTCCATGTTCGGGTCCAGGCCGGCGGCGATGCGGCGGGCCTCGGTGTGGAACTTGGTCATCAGCGCCGGGCCGTTGCACGCTTCGACGACGTCGGGCCCGTGGGCGTCGATAAGCAGCGGCGTCGGGCCGTCGAGCCGTGACGTGCCGAGGACCTCGACGTGGATGTTCCAATTCGCCGACGGATCGTAGACGTAGGTCATGGGCTCCATCCGCGCCACGGTAATGTCCGCCTCGGAGAACTCATCGGCGCTCGGGTGGGTGGCGATGACGTGCGAACGCCCCTCCCCCGCCGCCATGTAGACGTGGCTCTCGCCGCCCGAGAAGCCGAACGCGGCATCGATGACGTGCGCGAGCATCCCAAGGTCCATCGAATCATCGACGTTGACCACGCGGGAGATGGCGGGCTCGGCCCCCTCGACGGCCATGAGCAGCGAAACAATCATGGTTCATAAGGATACTTCCTCGGCAGAAAAGCGCCCGGTGAGAAAGCGGCGAGGCTGTCCAATGAGGTGTACATCGCGCCGGGCGCATCGGGAAGGTAGACGAAAGTGGAGTCGCCGAGGCGTGGCCTGCTTTTCACGCAGTTTTTACCTCGCCGACACGTCCGCCTCCTAAGGTCACCGTCGGTACCGCCCACTCCCCCAACGCCCACAAGGAAGCACCCGTCCCATGCGAAAGACCCTCTCCGCCGCGATCATTGCGGCACTCATCGGCCCCCATCTCATCGCCTCTGCCCCGGCCCACGCCGAGGAGCTCGGCTCCCGGTTCACCCTGGGGGTGATGCCGGATACGCAGTTCTATTCCCGCTACGGCACCGCTGCCGCGGGCGATATATTTGGCAGCCGCTACGGGTCTAACCCGTTCGACGAGCAGGCACAGTTTCTTGTCGATTCCCGGGACGAGCTCAACACCGAGTTTGTCACCCACCTTGGAGACGTCGTGGACGAGGCGGATGACCGCGAGAGCTGGGAGATCGCATCAGCGGCGATGGAGAAGCTCGACCGGGCCGGGGTGGATTACTCCATCCTGCCGGGCAACCACGACTACCACGTCTTCGACGACGGCGCCTCAGCGTTTGCGACGTACTTCCCGGCCTCTCGCGCGGCGGCGCACGAGACCTTCGGCGGGCGCTTCCAGGCCCCGGGCGTCTACGAGGACGACGCGAACCAGCCGGTCGACTCCGAGTACCACATATTCGACGCAGAGGGCCAGAAATACCTGGTGCTCGCCCTAGGGTGGCGCGCCGGGGACGAGACGCTGGAGTGGGCGCAAGAGATTATCGACGCCCACCCCAACCTCCCGGTCATTCTCACCGCGCACGAGATCTCCAACATCGACGGCGAGGGAAAGGTCTTCTACAGCGAGGACTACGGAAGGCACCTTTTCGATTCGTTCATCCGCCGCAACGACCAGATCTTCCTCACCATCTCGGGCCACCACCACGGGGCCGGCTACCACCTGAGCACGAACGATGCGGGCCACCAGGTGATCAACATCCTGCAGGATTACCAGATGTCCTACCTCGGCGGCAACGGGCTGATGGGCATGCTGCAGTTCGACCTCAGCGGAAACACCCTCGACATGACGGCGTTTTCCCCGTGGGTGAAGGGGAAAGAACACTCGGCCCTCACCCACTTCGACAGCCTCCTGCCGGCGGGGCCTGGCGACTCCTATTCAGTGCCGATCAATTACGCCGAGCGCTTCGCGGGCTTCGATCCCGAGTGGAAACCCGGCGAGGAAGACGACCCCGACTACACGGCCCGGCTGACATCCACCCTCGAGCAGGGCTACGCACCGTTCGAGATCACCCCGGGCGAGCGCCCGACCTCCCCCACCGACTACCCCGCCGTCGAGGGCACCGCGGTGCACTGGCGCCCGGGCCAGGCGACGTTCAACGGCAGGCGCCTTGCCGACGGCGACGCGGTCCCGGCGGGTTCCATCGTCCCCGACGTTGCGGGCGGCCAGGACTTCACCCGGGCCCGGCTCAGGATCGGCACGCGCGAGGATTCCATCACCTATAGCACCGACCACCACGAGCTCTCTTCCGATGAGGGATCTCTGCGGTGGGACAAGCCGACCAGCAAGATCGCCGTGTCCTACTTCGAGACCGCCGCCGGGGCACCGATCAACTCCGAGACCTTCCCCAACGGCTACACCATCGAGGCCTTTGTGAAGCTCGATGAGAACTTCAACGGCGACGACAACGGCTGGTCAAACGCCCTGATCCGCAACGCCTCGGGCGAGGATCTCGGCACCGATGATGGCGACCCGATCCAGATGCTCGGAATCTCCAACCTGCGCGAGCTGCGCTGGTGGGCGCTGGGCAACAACAAGCAAGGCCATTCCAACTGGAGCCACGAAGTTCCCAAGGGCGAGTGGATGCACGTCGCCGTGGTCAACGACCCGGCCGACGCCTCGGTGACCATGTACGTCGATGGTGCCCCGATCCTGCGCGACGGATACGGCCCCGTGGGCCTCGCGGGCGAGGGCTTCACCTGGCTGCTGGGCACCTCCGCCTGGGAGGGGCACACGGTAGACGGCTGGTACGGCAACATCGGCGAGATCCGGATGGTCGACCACCCGATCGGACCCGATCAGTGGCTCACCGCGCGCAGCGGAGAAGGCGCTCCTACACCGGCCCCGGAGGCTGGCTCCTCCCAGGTGGGCAGCAGCCTCGCCGCCTTCGGTGGCGGCGTGCTCGTCGGCCTGCTCGCCGCGCTCGGTGCCGCAGCGGCCCTGGCGGCGCGCCTCGGCGGTGCGCTCGAAGCCGCGCTCGGCCCGGTGATCGACCACATCACCGGCCAGATCCGCGCGCTGCAGCGGTAGGGTCCCTGCCCGCCGGCCGCGAGCTACGACGGCAGCTCGTCGCGCAGCGAGGGGTAGGACACCTGCGCGCCGCGCCGGGTCGCGGCAAAGGCTCCCACCCGCGCGGCGAAGACGGCGGCGTCGACAAGCGCATCGCCCTCCGCGAGGCGAAAAACGAGCGCGCCGACGAACGCGTCGCCCGCCCCCGTGGAATCCACGGCCTCGACCACCGGCGTGGGAATGGCCTCGATGCGCCCCTGCGTGCCGATAACGCAGCCGCGCGCGCCGCGGGTGACCACCACGGAGGAGAACCCGGCCCTAAGCAGCGCCCGCGCGGCATTCTCCTCAGTATCGGGAGTATCGGGTGCCAGGCGCGCGCCGAGCTGGGCACCGAGCTGGGCACCGAGCTGGGCGAGGACGAGGCCCGCCTCGTGCTCGTTGACCACGAGCGGATCGGCGCGCAAGAGCATCTCCCGCGGGACCTCGACGACCGGGGCGAGGTTGACCACGACGCGGCCCGTTGCCGCCCGCACCGCGGCGGCGAAGCCCTCGGCGGGGATCTCGCCCTGCAGCAGCAGGATGTCAGCCCGCTCGATCGCCTCGCTATGTGCCGCGACGACGTCGGCGCCCACGCTCGCGTTCGCGCCGGGCACGACGATGATGGTGTTCTCCCCGTCCGCCGAGACCGTAATCACCGCCAGCCCGGTCGGGCCGGCGACCTCCTTGACCGCCGAGAGCTCGACGCCGGAGGTGCGCAGGTGCTCGAGCGCGGGCGCGGCGTAGGCGTCTGTGCCCACGGCGCCGATCAGGGTGACCTCTGCGCCGAGCTTCGCCGCGGCGACCGCCTGGTTCGCGCCCTTTCCCCCGGCTGATACCTCCCCACCAGCGCCGATGAGGGTCTCCCCCGGCGCTGGGTGCCGCGTGACGGTAACCGAGAGGTCTGCATTGATGGAACCAACGACGGTGATACAGGGCATGTCCCTAGCCTAGATAATCCGGCGCTGCCGGGCCGCCTCGACTGCCGCGGTGCGGTTATCCACCCCGAGCTTGGCGTAGATGTGGATGAGGTGCGTCTTCACGGTGGCCTCCGAAATGTAGGCGCGGCGCGCGATCTCGCGGTTCGATGCGCCCGTTTGTAGCGCTTTGAGGATCTCGATTTCGCGTGGTGAGAGCGCCTGTTCGGGGTTGGAGATGCGCTCTGCAAGCACGCCGGCGACCTGTGGCGAGAGAACCCTCTGCCCGGCGGCGGCGCTCAGTATCGCCGCGTGGAGCTCTGCCTCGGGGGCGTCTTTGAGCAGGTAGCCAAGCGCGCCCGCCTCCATCGCCGCGACGACGTCGGCCTGGGTGTCGTAGGTGGTCAAGATGAGCACGGGCGGCCCGCCCGCGGCGCGTAGGCGGCGGGTGACCTCGATGCCGCCAGCGCCCGGCATCTGAATGTCCGAGACCACAACGTCCACCCCCGCGGGAACCTCCGCGTTGCCGGTCGCTGCCTCCGCAATGACCTCGATGTCACCGAAGGAATCGAGCACGGCGCGCAGGCCGGCGCGGACGACGGGGTGGTCGTCTATGAGCATGACGTTGATCATTGAGAGCTCCTTATACGGGGATCGTCGCGGCGAGCACGTTGCCCTCCACGGTCAGTGCGCCACCGGCCTCCTCGACGCGGGCGCGCAGGCCTGTGAGGCCGAAGCCTTCGCGCGTGCCGATGCCCACCCCGTCGTCGTAGACGTCGATGGTGGCCTGGTCTCCGAGGACGTCCACGGTGATCACTGCCTCGGTGGCGTGGGCGTGGCGCACGATGTTGCTGAGGGCCTCGCGCACGACGCGCTCGGCGACGTCTGCCGCCGGGCCCGGGAGATCGGCGGCGTTGACGGTGACTCGGAGGGGTGTGCCGAGGGCGCGTTGGCGCTGCTCCGCGGAGCGGGCGAGGGCGTCGATACGCTGGGTGAGAGGCTCGTGCGCACCGCTGACCCCGGCGACGATGCGGCGGGCCTGCGTGAGGTTGTCGGCCGCCGTGTGCCGGATGATGTCGAGGGTCTCGCGCGCGTCCCCCGGCCGATCTAGCTGCTTGTCCAGCGCCCTGCCCAGCAAAACGATGGAGCTGAGCCCCTGTGCGATCGTGTCGTGGACCTCGCGCGAGAGCCGGGCTCGCTCGGCTGCCACCCCGGCGGCGCGCTCCGCGGCGGCGAGCTCCAGTTGGGCCGCCTCCAAATCGGCCGCGAGCTGCTTATAGTGCTCGGCCTCCCGGCGCAGGGCGGTATAGGAGTGGAAGATCAGCACCGCGATGCCGGTGCCGATGGTAGGCCCGACGAGACCGCCGACGCCGCTCGCGGGGCCGGTGATGCTCAGCGTGAAGCAGAGGATGAGCGCCGCTGCGAGGAGCGAGGCGGGCACGGGAAGGAGGTAACTGGCGAGGATAACCAGCGGGAACTCCAGCCACGCAAACGACGGGGAGGCCAGCGTCATGAATACCCATAGCGCGGTGATGCCGACTAGCCACGCGATGGCGTGCGCGGGCGAGTACCTGCCGCCCCGGTTGTGGTAGACGGTGCCAGCGAGGTAGAGCAGCGCGAAGGACGCGGCGAGGAGGAGGGCGACGATCTTGCCTCCGGCGTTGACCATGCCTACCGCCAGGAGCACAGCGACGAGGACGTGGAGGCTGATGCGGAGGAACCGCAGGATTCGGGTGGTGTTGCTCACGGGAGTCAAGGGTAGGTCGCCCGCCGGCCCCGCGCCCGGTGTGGGCGGGGACATGTACGGTGGATCGACACGTCCGGCCGATATGTCGATTTTCCGCGCCGAAATCGACACGTCCGGCGTGGCGCGTCAGCGTCGCGTCAATACGCCGAGCGCCGCGGTGTTGGCAAACACCTTGCTCCGCCCCACCTTGTACTCCGCCAGGATGCCGGCCCCGGCCAGCTGATTGAGCCAGGCCGACGCGGTCTGCCGCTGCGCCAATCCCGCGTCGACGACGTCCGCGATGCGCACGTACGGCTTGAGAAACAACAGGTGGGCGAGGTCGGCCCCCGCCGAGATTCCGAGGGCGCGGATCGCCTCGTTCGCCTCCTCCTGGAGGCGGCGCAGGTCATCGATGAGCTGCGTGGTCGACTCCGCAGACGACTGCACTCCGCGTACCATGAAGCGGACCCACGCTTCCCAATCCCCCCGCGCCGTGACCCCGCGCAGCAGCGCGTAGTACTCCGACTTGTTGTCCACGATATAGCCGGACAGGTAGAGCACCGGTAGCCGGAGCACGCCGAGCTGAATGAGCAGCAGGATGTTGAGGATGCGTCCCGTCCGCCCGTTGCCGTCGTAGAAGGGGTGGATCGCCTCGAATTGGTAGTGCGTCACGGCCATGAGGACGAGGGGATCGAGGCCGTGGGGCGAATAGATGAACCTCTCCCACGCGGAGAGGTGACGCTCGATGACCTGCTGTCCCTCGGGCGGCGTGTAGATGCGCTCTTTCGAGCGCGGGTCGCCGATGACTGTCCCAGTGGTTGAGCGGATCTGCGCTGACTGGCCGGATAGGATGCTGCACATCTGCACAGCGGTCTTCTCCGATACCGGCCGCGAGTCGAGCGAGCTTACCCCGGTGTAGAGGGCCGACTTGTATCTCAGCGCTTCTTTCGTTGCCGGCGAGGGGGTGGGATCGACCTCCCACTCCGCCTTGAACAACTCGTCGTTGGTGGTGACGATGTTCTCGATCTCTGTCGACGCCTGCGCCTCGCGCAGCGGGATCGTCGAGGTGATGATCTCAGGGTTCGGGATGAGGTCGCAGGCGGTGTTCAAGGCCGCCAGCGCGGCCCGCGCCTCGATGACATCCTTGAGCACCGCCGCAGTCTCCACGTCCACAGGCGGAGGTAGGGGCGGTAGATCGTTGTAGGGAGTGTCCGGAGCAAATCCCTCGGAGTTGTTCATGTCCACACGATAGACACGTCCGGCCGATGTGTCGATTTTCCGCGCCAAAATCGACACGTTCGGCGTGGGCGGAGGGCCATCACGGCATGTGCCGAACCGCGGCATGGGCCTTTCGCACCGCGGCCACGAGCGCAACCGCCGCCAGGGAAAGGGACGTCACGAAAATCCAGCCATATACGGACTCACCGGCAAAGAGGCATGCTATCGCGGCAACGAATAGTGGAACGCTCACCGCCTTGGTATAGCCCGACGCAGCGTAATGGCCTTCAACCCACTTCTGCTTGTCGAAGTACGACAGGCCGAGCGAGGCGGCACAAAAGGTGCCCGGCCGCAGGGTCCCTCGCTCCGCCCTGACCCCGGTCCACCACCAATACCAGGCTGCGGCGAAAAAACTCAGCGCGAGGATGACGTTCACAACTGTCATATCACCATATTCGCATGATGAAACCGGCGGATCCACCGATCGGTTGATGTGCGTTTCATCCGCCTAGCCGATGTGGAAACCTGCTGCTTAGGGCCATGCTTGAAGCCATGTTCGTAGCAATGAGAGAAATCAGAGGCGCCCGGGGCCGCTTCGGCCTGATCGCCGGCGTCGTCGCGCTGATCACGCTCCTCGTGGTCATGCTCACCGGGCTCACCGCCGGGCTGGGCAAGCAAAACACATCCGCGCTCGAGGCGCTTCGTCCCGCATCCGTCACGTTCGCCGATGGGGACGATCCGTCCTACGCCACCTCGCGCATTGCGCGTGGCGACGTCCCCGTGGGCGCAATCCCTCTGGGTACCGGCCAGACGATGCTCACCGCGGCCGACGGAACGGAGATCTCCACTGCCGTTCTCGGCCTACCCCGGGGCACGGCCCTGCCCACCGGCCACACCATGGGCGATACAGCGGTCGCCTCGCAAGGGCTCGGGGTCGCGGTGGGGGAGAGTGTCGAGGTCGGCGGGGCGTCGATACGCGTGGGCGAGATCGCAGACGACCTGTACTACTCGCACTCTCCGGTCCTCTGGGTGCCCACCGAGGTGTGGCAGGCGGCGATGCACACAGACGCGGCGGGCACCGTGCTACTTCGCGCGGACGATGCCGGCATTGCCCTGAAGAAGTCCTTCAACGCCCTGCCCGCCTACGGGTCCGAGCGGGGTTCGCTCCTGCTGATCCAAGGCTTCCTCTACGCCATTGCGGCGTTGGTCACGGTCGCCTTCCTCACGGTGTGGACGCTGCAGCGCACGCGTGATTTGTCGATCTTGCGGGCGCTGGGGGCGTCGACGCGCTACCTGCGTAAAGACGCCCTCGGGCAGGCCGCTCTCATCCTTTGCGCCGGGGTGCTCGCGGGTGCGGCGGCCGCGAGCCTGCTCGGTCTTGCGGCCGCCCAGGTCGCGCCGTTTTCGCTCGGCCCCGTCACCGTCTGGGGGCCGCCGCTGGTGTTGTGGCTGCTCGGCATGGTCGGCGCATGGCTGGCCACTCGCTCCATTACCACGATTGATCCGCAGCAAGCACTAGGAGGTATCGCGTAGATGCTCACCATGGAAAACGTCACTGTGACCTTCCCGGATGGGGAGCGGCGCCTCACCGCGCTCGACAACGTATCCATTCATGCCGAGCCGGGGCGCCTCACGTTCATCGTCGGGGAGTCTGGTTCAGGGAAGTCCACGCTGCTCTCTGCTGCGGCCGGCCTGATCGCTCCCGATGCGGGGGACGTGCGCGTCGGGGGAGAGCGCGTCTCGGATGAAGTAAGGCTCAATAAAATTGGGATGATTTTTCAGCAGGCCAACCTCATCAAGGCGCTCAACGTGCGCGATCAGCTTTTGGTCACCGACCACATGCGAGGCCGCGCACCGCGGAAGCAGCGCGCCGAAGAGCTCCTCGCCTCCGTCGGCCTCAACGGCCTGGGAGAGCGGAGGATGGAGCAGCTCTCGGGCGGGCAGCGCCAGCGCGTCGGCATCGCGCGAGCGCTCATGGGGGAGCCGTCGCTTTTGCTTGCCGACGAACCCACGGCCGCCCTCGATTCCACCCGCAGCCGGGAGATCATCACCCTGCTGCGCTCGCTGGTCGAAGGCAAGGACGTCGCCTGCGCGATTGTCACGCACGACCGCGGGCTGATCGGCCCGGGCGACCGCGTCGTGGAGGTGCGCGATGGCCGCGTTGGAACCGCGGCAAACCACTGAGACTACTTCTCGAAGCGGCGGTCCACGATAGTTGAGAAATCAAATGCTTTGATGAGGTTGTCGCTGGCAAAGGCGTCGATAAGCTCATTTTGCTTGCCATTGACGTCGTCGTCGAGGGCAATGGGCAGGCGCAAGGAACGGGTGTGGAGCTTCGCGGCTTGGGGGTCGAACCCAGAGGCCTGGGCGTAGGCCTGCGCCCATTCCTCCGGGTGCGCGGAACCCCATTCGTAGGCCTCGCTCACACGGGCGAGGAAGTCCGCCAGGGCGGCCTCTTTCTGCCGGTCCGCAAGGGCCTTGTCGCTGGCGACACCGAAGTTGTAGCTCCCCGTCACACCCGTTGCCCGCGCGACGGGCTTCGCCCCCTGGATCTCGGCGAGAGAAGAGAAGGGGTCCCATACAGCCCAGGCGTCGACCTGACCGTTTTCAAACGCCCCCTTCGCATCGGCGGGCTGCAGGAAGTTCAACTCCACGTCGCTCGTGCTAAGCCCCTCCTTTTTCAGCTGCATGAGAACGTGGCCGTGGGCGCTGGATCCGCGTGCTACGGCAATCTTTTTGCCCTTGAGGTCGGCAACGGAGGCCACGGGAGAGCCAGCAGGCACGAGGATCGCCTCGCCGACGCCGTTGTCTCCATAGGCGGAGACCACCTTCGTTTTCGTCGGCCCGCCGATGACCGGCGGGGTGTTTCCGGTGATGGCGAAGTCTATCTGCCCCGCGTTGAGGGCCTCGATCTGGGGCGGCCCGGAGGTAAAGGAGGACCATTCGATCGTGTACGGGGAATCCTCAAGCCTCCCGGCGGCGCGGAGAATTTCTTCGGTTCCGGCAACTTGGTCTCCCACCTTGAGGGTGACCTTTGACAGGTCGACCTCCTGCGGCGACGTGCCGCTGGCTGCCCCGTCCCCGGGGGCCGAGGAGCACGCGCCGAGGCCGAGCGCGAGGGCCGCAACGACGGCAGTGAGGATGGTTGTTGAACGTGACATGGCGGGATGCTTCTTTCTGTCAATAGCGGGGAGTGTTTATGCGGGGGAGGTAGCCTCGAGCCACTGAAGGAGCTGGGCGGTCAGCGCGCCGAAGCGGGGATCGTTGCGTCGATCCTCCTTGGGCCCGGGGATGTCGACTCCTAGCCGGTGGGTGATCTCCCCGCCGTCGAGGAGGATGACGGTATCGGCCAGCGCCACTGCTTCCGCGACGTCGTGGGTGACAATCAGGGCACCGAGGTTGCGGCGCTCCACGACGCGCAGCAGGAGGTTTTGGGCGGTGATCCTGGTCAGGGCGTCGAGGGCGCCGAAGGGTTCGTCGAGAAGCAACAAGTCCGGCTCGGAGACGAGGGCGCGGGCGAGCGAGACGCGCTGGGCCTGGCCGCCGCTGAGAGTGAGCGGCCAAGCCTCGTCTGCCTCACCCAGGTGCACCTCGCCCAGCAAGGTGCGCGCCCGGCTGCGAGCTTCGGACAAGGGCACTGCGCTGTGGTTGAGGCCGAGTGCGACGTTGTCCACCACGGTTTTCCACGGCAAGAGGCGCGGCTCTTGGAAGGCAACGGAGGTGCGCTCGGGCAGGTCGACCTCGCCGGCGTCGGGCGCGGTGAGCCCGGCGAGCACGCGCAGGATCGTCGACTTGCCGGAGCCGGAGCGGCCGATGAGGGCAACGACGCCGCCGCGCGGGATGTGGAGGGAGACAGAGCGGAGAACCTGCTTGGCTCCGTAGAACTTCTGTAGCCCTGAGACGCTGGCAACCGCGGTGAGATCGGGCCGGGCCGCAGGGGGAGCTGAAAGCGTTGAAGTCATGGTGGCGTCCTTTATCGGGTGAGGGTGTCGGGGCGGTAACGGAAGGTGTGGCTCTCCCAGGCGCGGATGAGCGCCTCGGAGATCAGGCCGAGCGCGGCGTAGACGATGAGGCCGAAGATGACGAGGTCGGTGCGGTAGAAATCGCGTGCGTTGTTGATCAAAAACCCAAGGCCTTGCCGCGCGTTGACCTGTTCGGCGACGATGAGGGAGAGCCAGGCCGAGGCGTTGGCCTGCCGCAGCCCCACGAAGAGCTGGGGGGCGGCGGAGGGGAAGACGATGTAGCGCAGGCGCTGGGGCAAGGTAAACCCCATGACCGCGCCGGCCTCGAGGAGCTTCGGGTCTACCTGGCGGAACCCGCTCGCGGTGTTGAGGTAGAGCGGGAAGACAACGCCGAGGGCGATGAGCAGGACCTTGGGCAGCTCGCCGATGCCGAACCAGATGATAAACAGAGGCACGAGCCCGAGGTGGGGCACCGCGCGGACCGCCTGGAGAAGCGGGTCGAGGACGGTATCGGCCACGCGCGAGGTGCCGGTGAGGAAGCCGAGGCTGATTCCTAGGAGCGCGCCGAGGAAGAACCCGGCGACCACGCGGCGGCCGGAGACCGCCAACGAGGTGGCGAGCTCGCCGTTGGTGAGGACTTCCCACCCGGCTGTGGCGACGTCGCTAGGCGGCGGCAGGATCTGCGGAGAGATGAGGCCGGACATGGAGCCGAGTTGCCACGCGAGGAGGACGGCGATGGGGGAGATGAGCCGGGCGGGCACGCGCACGGTGCGGCGGGTGCGGGTAGGCGGAGGGGAGATCACTGCGGTCATGGGGTGTGTTCCTTCTCTTGTCTGGGGGCACGCGCTAATCGACGGCCCGAAGCGGGCGTCCCGGAGTACTCGTCGCACGGGCAATTGGGGCGGGGCGGTTCGCCACCGCGACGCCGCGGCGCACAAGCTCGGGCACGACGCCCTCGCCGAAGTGGTAGGTCTCTTCGAGGTTGGGGTAGCCGGAGAGGATGAAGTGCTCCAGCCCGCACGCCGCGTATTCCTCGATGCGGTCGGCCACCTCGGCGTGCGAGCCGACCAGCGCCGTTCCGGCGCCGCCTCGCACCAGACCGATCCCGGCCCACAGGTTGGGGGAGACCTCGAAGTCGCGTGCCCGCGAGGACGATCCGAACGCCTTGCCGCGGTCGTGCAGCTGCGCCATGCGGCGCTGCCCTTCAGAGGCAGAGGTGGCCAAACCCGCCTGAGCCTTGGCCACCTGGTCGGGGGAGATGTTTTCGATGAGCTTCTCCGCCACGGACCATGCCTCCTCCGAGGTGTCGCGGCTGATCACGTGGAGGCGGATGCCGTGGGAGAGCTCGCGGCCGGCGCGGTGGGCGAGGGAGTTGATCCACGCGATCTTCTCGCTTACCTGGGCCGGCGGCTCCCCCCAGGTGAGGTAGGTGTCGGCGAACCGGGCCGCGACCTCGCCGGCGGCGGGGGAGGAGCCGCCGAAGAAGACCCGGGGGACGACCTCCGGGGGATTTGAGAGGCGGGCGTTGTTCACACGCAGGTAGGTCCCCTCGAACTCGACGGTCTCTCCCCGCCAGAGCGCGGTGACGATGTGGAGGAACTCGGCGGTGCGTGCGTAGCGCTGCTGCTTGGTCAGGTAGTCGCCGTAGGCGCGCTGCTCAGCGTCCTCGCCGCCGGTGACGATGTTGACGTTGAGGCGGTTGTTCGACAGGCGCTGGAAGGTTGCGGCCATCTGGGCGGAGAGCGTCGGGCCGATCTGGCCGGGACGGAACGCGATGAGGAACTTGAGCGTGGTGGTGGCGTCGATAAGCGAGGCGTCCGTGAGCCACGAGTCCTCGCACTCCGCGCCGGTCGGGGTGAGGACGGAGTCGAAGCCGTTTTCCTCGGCCGCGAGGGCGATTTGCGCGAGGTAGCTGCGCGTGATGGGGCGCGAGCTGCCCGATGTGGCCGCGCCGTGCCCGCCACCGACGATGGTACGGGCATCCCCGGCGGTCGGCAGGAACCAGTGGAATGTGAGTGCCATGGCGCCACTATGGCAGACAGAGCGGTACGGTCACAATCGTTTGTTTCACGGTGAATTTATTGAGCTCCGGCTACGGTGTGGCCTTTGTATAGACCGATCGGTCTGCGTGGGCGGGGTCTGCTAGCGCAGGATCGGGCGCGACCACAGCGCCATCACGAGCCCGGCCGCCGACGCTAAGAGCGCCGTTAACGCCAGCGTCCCCGCGAGCACCCCGCCGTCGACCGCGAGGGCACCGAGCGCGGAACCCGAGGCGATGCCCACCTGGAAGGTGACCACGTAGATCGCGGAGGCGCGGTCCTGGTTCGGCCCGCCCGCGAAGAGGAAGATGGTGGTGGCCACCGTGGGCAGGGCACCGGCGGCCAGGCCCAACACGGAGATCATCGCCACCGTCGACGCCGTGGCGGCGGGGCCGTGAATGCTCAGGGCGAAAAGCCCCAGCGAGGACGCGAGCACCATGAGGATCGTCGGCACGACGTTGAGACGGATCATGCGCCGGTCAACGCGGCGGCCCGCCCATAGCACGCCGGGGATGCCGATGAGCCCGTAGAGCGCCAGCCCGAAGGGCACCCAGGCCGGTCCCGACGTCGTATTCACGATGAGCCCTAAGTAGGTATACGTGGTAAACAGCGCCGTTACCGCTAGGCCGAGGAAGAGAATTAACGACGGGATCGCCGAGCGCGTCTGCTTGGCCGCGGCCTGCTCGGGAAGGATCGCCGGCATCGCGGGCAGCGTGGCCATGAGCACCAGGAATGAGACCACGACAAGCGCCCCGAGCGCCCACGTGGCGCCGCGCCACCCGATGAGCCCGCCGATGAAGGTCACCGCGGGCGAGCCGAGCACGAGCGCCATCGTCGAGCCGAGAGAGACCACCGCGACCGCCTGGCCTGTATGCCCCTCCCCGCCGAGGCGTGCCGCCATCGGGTTGACCAGCGACCAGAACAGCCCGTGTGTGAGCGCGGCGATGACGCGGGCGATAACGAGTACCGCGTAGGTGGGAGCGACGGCCTGCAGCACGACGCCTGCCAGCAGGAACACGAGAGTGGCCATGTAGAGCGGCTTGCGGTCGATGCGGCGGGTGTAGTGCATCGCCGGGATGGTGATGAGCGCGACGATGCCCGCGTAGACCGTCATGAGTAGCCCGATGCTGCCCTCGGTCACGCCTAAATCGCGTGCCATGGGGGCAATGAGCCCCACGGCGAAGACTTCGAAGGTGACATAGACGAACGCCGCGAACCCCATCGCGGCCAAGGGCACGATATTTCTCACCGGTTCACGGTAACTCACCTGCGGCGCGCCTGCTTGACGACGCCCCCTCGCCGCCCCAGCCAGGAGCGCTGCCACCGTCGCGGCTTGAACCTCGCGGGTGCCAAATCCCGTGTTGCGTGGTAGAGATGTGGCACTTTCCCCAGTTCGCTGAGCCGCCCCTCCCACAATCTGGCACTCACCACCTACGGTGGATGCCATGAAGCTCGACATAGACACAGTCCGCACCACCTTCCGCGATGCCTTCCTCGCCCACGGCATGAGTAGGGCCCAGGCAGAGTCCCCCGCCGGGGTGTTCCTCGACGCCGAGCTGGCGGGCAAGCCGAGCCACGGGGCCTACCATCTGCTCGGCTACTTAGACGCGCTCGACGAGGGGCGGATCAACGGCGACGCCGACCCGAAGGCGAAAGTGCGCGGCGCGGTGTTGTCGATCGACGCCGATGAAGGGCTCGCCCAGTATGCCCTGGAGCACCACCTCGACGCCTTGGTCGACCTCGCCCACGCCCAGGGCGTGGCGGTGGCCGCGGTGGGAAACACCTACACCACCGGCGAGCTCGGGTGGTACCCGCGGCTCTTCTCCCGCCACGGGCTCGTGAGCCTGACCGCGACAAACTCGCCCGCCCTGGTCGCGCTCTCCGCGACGGGCGAGCGCGTGGTGGGAACCAACCCGATGGCCTTCGGCGTGCCCGGGGCCATGGTGATCGACCAGGCGGTCACGCCCGAGGCGTTCCTCAAGGTGCGCCAGCGCGCCGAGCGCGGAGAGGCTATCCCCGAGGGCTGGGCCGTGGACGGCGAGGGGCGCCCCACCACCGACGCCGCCGTTGCGGTGGAGGAGGGCGCGATGCTCCCCAACGGGGGAAGGCGCGGCGGAAACCTGGCGCTCATCCTCGAGACTCTGGCGATGCTGGCAGGAGGGGAGTCCTCCCTCGCCGCCGCGGGCAAGGGGAAGGCATCTCCCTCTGTTGGCCTATTCTGCCTGGTGATGGACCCGTCGTTTTTCGGTGAAGGCAGCCTGGAGCGACTCGTCGGGCACCTGGAGCTGCTCCGCGAGCGATACGAGGTCTACATCCCCGGCCGCGGCCACGTGGAGCCGGGCGAACTCGACATTGATGATGGGACGTGGAGCGAGGTCCTCGCCGCGCTTTAGCTCAGCTTTGCCGTCGCCGCACGCACGTGCTTGGCGATCTCGCTCGCCGAGGTCTGGGCCTCGCCCCACGGAGTATCCGCGGCCAGCTTCGCCGCCATCGCGTGCACGCGTATCGACGCCCCAACTCCCGCCTCCCCGTCCCGCGCCACGCGGGCACCCATGATCCCGGCCAGCACGTCTCCCGAGCCCGGGGTGGCGGCCCAGGAGTTCCCGGCATCGACGATCTCTGTTGCGCCGGAAGGCTCGGCGACGATGGTGGCCCGGCCCTTGCGCACCACCGTGCACTTCAGGTGTGCGGCCATGGCGAGCGCCTCGGAGCAGCGATCGCTTTCCTTCAGGCCGAATGCGTCCCGCAGCCTCTGAAACTCCCCGTCGTGGGGGGTCACAATAGTAGGGTGCGTCCTTTTTACTAGGGAAGTCTGCAGGTCAACGTGGTGTTCGAGGAGGGTCAGCCCGTCGGCGTCGATAAGCACTGGCACGTCCTGGCCCAGCACCCACCCCAGCTCGCGGCGCGCTGCCTCGTCGGTGCCCGCGCCGGGCCCGAACACCCACGCCTGCACGCGGCCGGCCGTATCGATACTGTCCGTGGCCACGACCTCCGGATGCGCGCGGACGACCTCGAGGGCCTGCGGGCCCGCGTAGCGCACCATCGCCGGGGTAGCGGCGACGGCGCCCGCGACACAGAGAATCGCCGCGCCGGGGTAGGCCCCGCTGCCCGCCCGGATACCGACAACCCCGCCGGTGTACTTGTCGTCGTAGAAGCCCGGCTCGCTAGAACCCAGGCGCGGGGCGCCGAGCTGAGAGATCCCCGCGGGCCACTCGTGCTGGGGGCCGGTCGCCCGGGAGATGGACGTGCCGTCGTGCCTGGACAGCTCCGCGGCCAGGCTGCGGCCCCCGACGCCGATGTCCGCGAGTAATTGCACCCCGCACTCTGGCGCGAGCCCGTGCGCGAGGCGCCACCCGCCGAAGGTCACAGTGACGTTGGCTGTGATGTGGTTTTCGCCCCGCTCGCCTGTATCCGCGCTGATCCCGCTGGGAACGTCGACGGCGAGGACGGTGCAGCCCCGGCACGCGGCCTGGAACTCTGGCGGGAGGTCGCCTGACCCGCCGATGCCCAAGACGCCGTCGACGACCAGGCGATAGTCACCCTCGGGACGCTCGACGACGCGGCCCCCCGCGTTGGCGAACGCCTCCAAGGCGCGGGGGTGAGCCGCATCGAATACGGGCCACGCATCGACATCGCGCCCGGACATTGCCAACTCCGCACCCGCGTAGAGAGCATCACCGCCGTTGCCGCCCTTGCCCACCAGCAGCAGGATCCGGCCCTCCGGCGCGAGGTGGCCGGCCACATCGAAGACCGCGTGCGCTGCCTGTTGCATCAGCTCGTCCGGGTGCGACTGGGTCTCGAGCAGGGGGCGCTCCGCGGCGCGGATCTGGTCAGCGGTGTAGGCCAGGGTGTTCATAGGACCCACTGTAGGTCTGCGGACCACGAGGCGTTTGACTTATGGTCAAGGTCATGAGTGTTGGTATTACCGAAATCTTTCTGATTGCGGGCGGGATCGTCGGGGGATTGCTCGTCCCGGCGCTACTCGCGGTGATCGCGGTGCTGATGTACAAGATCTACAAGCAGGGGCGGTAGTGAGGTTTAGCTGCTAGGCCTCAACACCTCCGCCCGCCCCGGTCCCGCGCTCACCCCTGGCAACCCGGGCACCAGAACAGGTTGCGCCCCTCAACTTTGCGCACCGCGACCGGCGTGCCGCACACAAAGCAGGGCTCGCCGGCGCGGCGGTAGACGTAGACCTCGCCGCCGTGGTCGTCCTTGCGGGGCGGGCGCCCCATCGCCTCCGGGGTGTGCTGCTCACGCACGGTGTCGATGCGGCCGTGCTCGAACCCGTAGCGCATGAGAAGAACCAGGTCATCCCATAAAACGAAAAACTCCTCGCGCGAGAGCTCGCGGCCGGGCAGGAACGGGGAAACGCCCTGCCGGAAGAGCGCTTCGGCGCGGTAGATGTTGCCCACCCCGGCGAAGAGCTTCTGGTCCATCATGAGCGAGCCTATCGCGCGTGTCGACGCCTGGACGCGCGAAAACAGGGCGTCCGGCGAGGCGTCCTCCCGCAGCGGGTCCTCTCCCGTGCGATCGAGGATGCCTTGCATCTCGGCGGGGGAGACGTAGCGGCAAAATTGCGGGCCGCGCAGGTTGGCGGCCGTTTCGCCGGCGACGAGGCGCAGCCGGATCTGCCCCCAGACGTCCTCGGCTGGCTCGAAGCGCAGTGAACCGATAAGGCCCAGGTGGATGTAGACGATCTCGCCGCCCGAGAAGGTTAAGAACAAATGCTTGCCGTGGGCTTCGGCGAGGGCGAGGGAGGAGGCGTCGATAAGCGTGGCGTCGAAGCGGCCCTGCGGGGAGGAAATAGCCAGCGGCCCGCCGCGAAACCTCTCGTTGAGGTGCGCGGCGAGCCGGTGGATGACGTGGCCTTCGGGCATTCGCCCTACTTTACTGGTCTATGGGCTCGGCGGTGACGACGACGCCGTCCGCATCCGCGTAGAGAAAGTGCCCCGGGTGGAACACGACGCCTCCGAAGGAGACCTGGACGTTGACCTCGCCGGCGCCGTCCTTGTTGGACTTGCGGGGGTTGGTGCCAAGAGCCTTGCAGCCGAACGGCATCTTCGCCACCTCAGCGGAGTCACGGATCGCGCCGTTGATGACCACCCCGGCCCAGCCGTTGTCCACCCCGGCCTGGGCTATCATGTCGCCCATGAGCGCGGTGTGCAGGCCGCCGTGTCCGTCGACGACGAGGACGCGGCCGTTGCCGGGGGAGTTCAGCGTCTTTTTCACCAGGCCGTTGTCCTGGAAGCACTTGATGGTGACAATCTCGCCGCAGAACTCGGTGTGGCCACCGTAGTTGGTGAACTGGGTATCGCAGCTAGCCAGCTGTTCCTGGTCGCCGTAGAGGTCGGCGATGTCTGCTGTTGCCATGGGCGAAGTCATGACGGGGGTCTCCTTTTGCAGGGAAGGGGGGTATCGGGGGGACGCGTGAAGGGGAAGCCCTCGGCAGGCTTCCCCTTCACATGGTGGTGCGAACTAGCGCAGGACCCTTAGAACTGGGACTCCTCGGTGGAGCCCTTCAGGGCTGCGGTGGAGGTGTTCGGGTCAACCGTGGTGGCGATGTTGTCGAAGTAGCCGGCGCCGACCTCGCGCTGGTGCTTCACGGCGGTGAAGCCGCGCTCCTCGGCGGCCGCGAACTCGCGGTTCTGCAGGTCGACGAAGGCGGTCATGCCCTCGCGAGCGTAGCCGTGGGCCAGGTCGAACATGCCGTAGTTGAGGGCGTGGAAGCCGGCCAGGGTGATGAACTGGAAGGCGAAGCCCATTGCGCCGAGTTCCTTCTGGAACTTCGCGATCTCCTCCGGGGAGAGGTGCTTGGACCAGTTGAAGGACGGGGAGCAGTTGTAGGCCAGGAGCTGGTCCGGGAACTCGGACTTGACGCCCTCGGCGAACTTCTTGGCCAGCTCGAGGTCCGGGGTGCCGGTCTCCATCCAGATCAGGTCAGCGTAGGGAGCGTAAGACTTCGCACGTGCAATGCAGGGCTCGATGCCGTTCTTGACGTAGTAGTAGCCCTCGGCGGACTTCTCGCCGGTGAGGAACTGCTGGTCGCGCTCGTCGACGTCGGAGGTGATCAGGGTGGCGGCCTCGGCGTCGGTGCGGGCGATGATGACCGTCGGGGTGTTGGCAACGTCGGCAGCCAGGCGAGCCGAGGTCAGGGTGCGGATGTGCTGCTGGGTCGGGATGAGGACCTTGCCGCCGAGGTGGCCGCACTTCTTCTCGGAGGCCAGCTGGTCCTCCCAGTGCGTGCCGGCGGCGCCGGCGTTGATCATGGCCTTCTGCAGCTCGTAGACGTTGAGAGCGCCGCCGAAGCCGGCCTCGCCGTCGGCGACGATCGGGACGAGCCAGTTGTCGATGGAGTCGTCGCCCTCGACGCGGGCGATCTCGTCGGCGCGCAGCAGCGCGTTGTTGATGCGGCGGACAACGTTAGGAACGGAGTTGGCCGGGTAGAGGGACTGGTCCGGGTAGGTGTGGCCCGCCAGGTTGGCGTCGCCGGCGACCTGCCAGCCGGAGAGGTAGACGGCCTTGAGGCCACCGCGGACCTGCTGGACCGCCTGGTTACCGGTCAGGGCGCCGAGGGCGTGGATGTACTCGCCGTTGCCCTGGTTGACGCCCTCCCACAGGATCTCGGCGCCGCGGCGTGCAAGAGTGTGCTCCTCAACGACAGTGCCCTGCAGCTTCTCAACCTGCTCGGCGGTGTAGTCGCGCTGAACGTTAGCCCAGCGGGGGTTTTCGTCCCAGTCCTTCTGGATCTCTGCTGCGGTGCGTGCCTTGCCTGTGTTGGTGGTCATGCTATCCCCTTTCGATGGGAAATTGTGTGGCTCGTTGCTAATCACACCGGTTGTGAAGTGAGACACTTCAACGGGTGATGTTGCTTCCAGTATTGCCACGGGGGTGATCTGCGTCAACATCTTCGCCCTGTTAGGTTTCGTACGGGGGGACGGCCCAGTTTTGCGAAGTTTGCAAAGATATCCCCCGGCCTTGAGCGGCCGCCGCGGCGCTTTGTGCCAGTTAGGCGCGCATTTATGAGGGTGCGTGCGCGGAGCTCCGCGGGGGGTAGGAACCGGTGAAACATCCGCGTTTGCCGCGGCCAAGTCAAAAAGGTCGGGGGTAGTGCTCCCGCCCCACCGCTCCTGCCCCGTGACTTCCGTGACTCGTCTCACTAACCTCGGTGAGCAAGCCCGAAGTAACACACGCTGAAAGGAAGCGCCCTACTATGACTACTTCACAACCAGCAGGCCTGGAGGATCGAGCCGAGCGCGTTGCAGTCGCTGGCCTCCAGGTGGCCAAGCCCCTCTATAACTTCGTCGTCGAATCCCTCCTGCCCGAAATCGGCGTGGACGCCGAGACGTTCTGGGCCGAGGCGGCCAGCTTCTTCGCGGATCTCACGCCGAAGAACAAGGCCCTCCTGGGGCGCCGCGAGGACCTTCAGCGCAAGCTCGACGAGTACTACCGGGCCAACCCCGGCCGGCCCGAGCCCGCCGAGCACGAGTCCTTCCTGCGCCAGATCGGCTACCTCGTGGACCAGCCGCGCGAGACCGAGATCCGCACCACCAACGTCGATCCGGAGTTCGCCGAGGTCGCGGGGCCGCAGCTCGTCGTGCCGATTACGAACGCGCGCTTTGCCATCAACGCCGCCAACGCGCGCTTCGGCTCGCTTTACGACGCCCTCTACGGCACCGATGTCATCCCCACCGACGGCGGGGCCGAGCCCGGTAAGGGCTACAACCCCGTGCGCGGGGACAAGGTCATCGCCTGGGCGCGTACCTTCCTCGACCAGGCCGCGCCGCTTGATGGCGCGAGCCACGCGGACGTCGAGAAGTACTCTGTGGACTCCGGCTCCTTCCGTGCCACCGTGGGCGGTGCAGACTACGCACTCAAAGACCCCGAGCTCTATGTCGGCTACCAGGGTGAGATCGTGGACCCGACCGCGATCGTGCTGCGCCACAACGGGCTGCACATCCTCATTCAGATCGACCCGGAGCACCCCGTGGGCAAGGGCGACAAGGCCCACGTCAAGGACCTGCTCATCGAGTCCGCGGTGAGCTCGATCATGGACTTCGAAGACTCCGCCGCCGCCGTCGACGGCACGGACAAGGCTGCGGCGTACGCTACGTGGCTTGGGCTCAACAAGGGCGATATCTCCGAGACCGTGACCAAGGGCGAGAAGTCCTTCGAGCGCGTCCAGGCCGACGACCTGCTCTACACGGGCAAGGACGGCGGCGAGGTGCGCCTGCACGGCCGCGCCATGATGCTGTGCCGTAACGTGGGCCACCTCATGACCACCCCGGCGATCCTCGTCGACGGCGAAGAGGTCCCCGAGGGCCTGCTTGACGCGCTGATCACCGTCGCCGCCGCCATCCCGGGCCTGCGCGAGGACAACCCGCACCGCAACTCGCGCACCGGTTCGATGTACATCGTCAAACCGAAGCAGCACGGCCCGGATGAGGTCGCGTTCACCAACGAGATCTTCGACCGCGTGGAGAAGATCTTCGGTCTGCCGCAATACACCGTCAAGGTCGGCGTGATGGATGAGGAGCGCCGCACGACCGTCAACCTCGACGCCTGCATCGACGCAGCCGCGGACCGCCTCGTGTTCATCAACACCGGCTTCCTCGACCGCACCGGCGACGAGATTCACACATCCATGTACGCCGGGCCCTTCCTGCGCAAGGCGGACCTGCAGACCGCGGCGTGGAAGCAGGCCTACGAGAACAACAACGTCGACGCCGGCATCGAGCACGGGCTGCCCGGCCGCGCCCAGATTGGTAAGGGCATGTGGGCCGAGACCGAGCACATGGCCGCGATGGTGGAGAAGAAGGTTGGCCAGCCGAAGGAGGGCGCAAACACCGCGTGGGTGCCTTCCCCGACCGGCGCGACGCTCCACGCCGTGCACTACCACCAGGTCGATGTCGTGGCTACGCAGGACGAGCTGCGTGCGGCGGGTCGCCGCGATAGCCTCGCCGACATCCTCACGGTGCCTGTGGCCGAGGGGGATATCTGGTCGGAGGAGGAAAAGCGCGAGGAGGTTGACAACAACTGCCAGTCGATCTTGGGCTACGTCATCCGCTGGGTTGAGCAGGGCGTCGGCTGCTCCAAGGTGCCCGACATCCACGACGTCGACCTCATGGAGGACCGCGCCACCCTGCGCATCTCCTCGCAGATCCTCGCCAACTGGCTCGTCCACGGCATCGTCAGCGAGGAGCAGGTCGTGGAATCCCTCGAGCGCATGGCCAAGGTCGTGGACAAGCAGAACGAGGGCGACCCGGCGTACCGCCCGATGGCCGCGGACTACGAGGCGTCCATCGGCTTCCAGGCCGCCAAGGATCTCATCTTGAACGGCACGACCTCGCCGTCCGGCTACACCGAGCCGATCCTGCACGCTCGTCGCCGCGAGTTCAAGCAGGTCAACGGCCTGGCATAGCCCTGGCCGCGGCGCCCCACCCCGCCGGGGAAACCTCACCTCCGGGGAGGGGGCGCGTGCGCGCGCTAGAGTGGAGAAGCGTTATTTCTCGTTCGAGACAGAAGGGCTCCCGGGTGCCGTACACACGAGGCTTTGACCGCCAGAAGTACATCGAGATGCAGTCGGAGCACATCAGTGCGCGCCGCGCGGGCATCGGCGGCAAGCTCTACCTGGAGATGGGCGGCAAGCTTTTCGACGACCACCATGCCGCCCGGGTCCTCCCCGGCTTCACCCCCGACAACAAGATTGCCATGCTCGAGCGCATTAAAGATGAGGTCGAGATCATGGTGTGTGTCAGCGCCCAGGACATCCTGCGCCAGAAGATCCGCGCGGATCTCGGCATCACGTACGAAGACGACGTGCTTCGCCTTGTCGACGTCTTCCGTGAGCGCGGGTTTATGGTTGACCATGTCGTCGTCACGCAGCTCGAGCCTGGAAACGCCCCGGCGGAAGCGTTCGTCGAGCGCCTCGAACGCCTCGGCCTGAAGGTCTCGCGCCACCGCGTCATCCCCGGCTACCCCAACGAGACCGCGCGCATCGTCTCCGAGGAAGGGTTCGGCCTCAACGACTACGCCGAGACCACGCGCGACCTCATCGTCATGACGGCCCCGGGGCCCGGTTCCGGCAAGCTAGCCACCTGCCTGTCCCAGATCTACCACGAGCACAAGCGCGGCATCCCCGCAGGTTACGCGAAGTTCGAGACCTTCCCCATCTGGAACCTGCCGCTGTCACACCCGGTGAACCTCGCCTACGAGGCCGCCACCGCCGACCTCGACGACATCAACGTCATCGACCAGTACCACCTCGACGCCTACGGCGAGAAGGTCTCCAGCTACAACCGCGATGTCGAGGTCTTCCCGCTGCTGAAGTCTCTGCTCAAGGAGGTCACGGGCGAGGAGCCATACCAGTCGCCGACCGACATGGGGGTCAACATGGCCGGCTACTGCATCTCCGACGACGCGGCCTGCCGCCACGCCGCGCAGCAGGAGATCATCCGCCGCTACCTCAAGGAGCTCGTCGACGAGCGCCGCAGCGACCGCGACTCCACCTTCTCCGACCGCATCTCCAACGTCATGCGCAAGGCGGACCTCACCGTCTCCATGCGCAGCGTCCTCGCCCCGGCCCTGGAGGTCGAGGCGGCCACGGGCCAGCCGGGCGCCGCGCTTGAGCTGCCGGACGGGCGCATTGTCACGGGTAAGACCTCCGACCTGTTGGGGCCCTCGGCTGCCGTGCTGCTCAACGCGCTCAAGGCGCTGGCGCGCATTCCTGACGACGTCCACCTGCTCCTGCCGAGCTCCATCGAGCCTATCCAGTCCCTCAAGACCACCTACCTCGGGTCGGCCAACCCCCGCCTGCACACCGATGAGGTGCTCATCGCGTTGTCGTCCTCGGCGGCGAACAACCCCATCGCGGCGCGCGCCCTCGAGCAGCTGCCCGCACTGCGCGGCTGTGACGCGCACACGACGACGATCCTCGGCAATGTAGACGAGACCATCTTCCGCAACCTCGGTGTGCTGGTGACCTCGGAGCCGAAGTACTGGAAGAAGTCGCTCTACCACAAGAAGTAGGCCGGGCCCCGGCCGCACGTCAGTTTTTAGCGGCAGTTTTGGCCGCGCGCGAGCGCACGCGAACGTATGCTATCTGGCATGGAGATCAACAAGGTAGCCGTGCTTGGCGCGGGCGTGTTGGGTTCGCAGATCGCACTGGTGACTGCGATCCGGGGGTTCGAGGTGGTGTCCTGGGACATCAGCGAGGAGGCTGTCGAGGCCGCCTCGCAACGCTATGACAAGTTCGGCCACCGGATTGCGGCCGAGGTAGACGATATTGATGAGCGCGCGGTGGCCGAGGGCCGCAGCCGCCTATCGTTGACCACGGATCTCGCCGCGGCTGTCCGCGACGCCGACCTGGTGATCGAGGCCGTGCCGGAGAACCTCGCCATCAAGCGGGAGGTATGGGCCAAGGTCGGCGCGGCGGCCCCAGCACGCGCGATCTTTGCGACGAATACCTCGACCCTCCTGCCGAGCGATTTCGCCGAGGCGACCGGGCGAGCGGAGCAGTTCTTGGCGCTGCACTTTGCCAACCTCATCTGGAAGAACAACACCGCTGAGGTTATGCCGCATAAGGGCACGGATCCGGCCTATGTCGATATCCTCGGCGAGTTCGCGGAGCGCATCGGGATGGTTCCCATCAAGCTGAAGAAGGAACAGCCAGGCTACGTTCTCAACACACTCCTCGTGCCTTTCCTTGAGGCGGGCATGTACCTCGTCGGCAGCGATATAGCAGAGCCCGCGGACGTCGACCTCGACTGGCGCAACTCCACCGGATCACCGATGGGGCCGTTCGAGACGATCGACATGATCGGCCTGCGCACCGTCAAGGCCGTCCGCGAGACCCGCCCGAATGATGCCGAGTGGTATAAGAACTTCGGCGCTCTCGTCGACAGCATGATCGAGAAGGGTCACGTTGGTCAAGAGGCCGGCCAGGGCTTCTTCACCTACGACGATGACGGGAACATCGTCGGCTAGGCCGTGAACTACAATCACGGGGCATGACCAGCAAGATCCTGCTCTACTACAAGTTCCAGCCCATCGCTGAGCCAGAGGCGGTCCGCCTCTGGCAGCGGGACTTGTGCGAGGGCCTGGGCCTACGCGGGCGCATTATCGTCTCCCCCGACGGCATCAACGGCACCGTCGGGGGAGCGCTTGCATCCTGCAAAACCTACGTGCGCAAGACTCGCGAGTACTTCCGCGGCATGGAGTTTAAGTGGTCCGAGGGCTCGGCGGAGGACTTTCCCAAGCTGAGCGTGAAAGCCCGCGACGAAATCGTCTCCTTCGGCGTGCCGGGCGAGCTGAAGGTCGATGAGCACGGTGTCGTCGGCGGTGGGGTGCACCTCAGCCCCGAGGGTGTGCACGAGCTCGTGCGCGATCGCGGAGAAGACGTCGTCTTCTTCGACGGGCGCAACGCCCGCGAGGCGGAAATCGGGCGGTTTAGGCATGCTGTCGTTCCCGAGGTGGAGACCACCCACGATTTCGTCGCCGAGCTGGACTCCGGCAAGTACGACTGGATGAAAGACAAGCCCGTGGTGTCCTACTGCACGGGCGGGATCCGTTGCGAGGTGCTCACCAGCCTGATGCGCAACCGGGGTTTCACCGAGGTCTACCAAATAGACGGGGGGATCGTGCGCTACGGGGAGAAGTACGGCAACTCCGGGCTGTGGGAAGGATCCCTCTACGTCTTCGACGGGCGCATGCACACAGAGTTCGGCGCCCCAAACGACCCCAATTTCGTGCAGCTTGGGCACTGCGTGCACTGTGGGGGCGCGACCAACGACTTCTACAACTGCGCCAACGAGCCCCAGTGCCGCGCCCAGTACCTCAGCTGCGCGGCGTGCCGGGAGGGCAACCCCTACTGCGGGCGGTGCACGGAGGCCCGGGCGCCCGGCGCGAGCTAGGAGGCGCCGTCGAGCGCGATGATGCCGATGGTCACGGTGAGCCACCACATCGTAAAAGGCACGATGGGCAGCCAGAACACGCCCATCCACGGGACCCAACGCTCGTAGCGGTTGAGCTTGCGCACCATAATGACCGCGCACCCTAACAGGCCGGCGATGGGAGGAAGCGATGCGAGTGCCGCCCACCACGTCCGCGCGCCGGGCGTGCACAGCCAGGTGGCCTCCCCGGCGTCGCAAAGCGGACCACCCCGCAGCCGGAACAACAGGCCGAGGGCGAACCCGACGAGCAGGGTAGAGGCCACCGTGGCCGCGGCGTATGTGATCGCCTGCCGCGTCGAGGCGGCGTTGCGCCGCTGGAGCTCCACGGGGTCGGGCCCGGCCGCGAGGTCGTCGAGCGTTTCCGGCTGCGGGGGCAGGCGGTTGTAGCGGTCCACGGAGGCGTGGGGGAGGTTCTCCGGGTGGCTGGTGCTCATACCGCCCGATCCTAGGCCGTCGGCAGCGGCACGATCAGCGTCGGCGCGGGGCAGTAGCGGAGGAACTCAGAGGTAAGGGGGCCGCTAAAGACGCGCTTGAGTTGGTTTTTCGGACGAAACGCGAGGCATGCGAGATCGCCCTTTTTCCACTTCACGGAGTTCACGGCGTGCTTCCAACCGCGGCCCGAGGCGACATCGAGCTCGACGTCGAGGTCCTCGGCGGTCCCGGCCGAAGCCTCGAACACGAGGTCACGCGCGAGGTCAAGCTGGCCGAGGGCTTCTTCGAACCATGCGGCGGTGTCCTTCGGGTTGTTGATGTTGGCGTCGAAGTCCGACCCCGTCAGGCACTCCGGCAGCACGGCCAGCAGACGCAGCGGCACCCCGATCCTGGCCGCGAGGCGCCCGGCCTCGGCGAGCCCGGTGGCGTGCGCGAAGCCGTCGCGGTCTAAGAAGACATAGGTCACGCGGGTGACGCCCTTCTTGGAGAGCTTGGGGCCGCGCGGGGCGATCACAAGGGGCCGCGCCGTGGCGTCGATAAGCATGCCCTTGGATTTATAGGCCTCGTGGTCGACGAAGATCATGCCCGCGTCGAAATCGTCGACGGCCTCAACGAGCGAGTGGGCGCCGCTTAACGACGCCACAATGCGCGCCCCGGTGCCCGCCACCTGGGCACCGGGGAGATATCCCTGCAGTGAGTCCTCGGCCTGTGCGATAAGCGCCTCCGCTTCCCGCCGGAGCTTCTTCGCCTTTTTGCCCCCGCCCGAGGCGGCGGATTTCCACGCCGACGGGGCGGCCGCGACCGCCTGGACGGTGACGGGGAGGGATTTCCCCAGCCACCCGGCGACCTCACAGGCGGCGTCGCTGTGCTCTTTCCAGATGGCGATGGCCCTCAGTGGGCTGTCGCCGTCGACAGCCCACGCCAAGTCCGGAGAGTAGTGCGAAAGTGACATGCGGGTTACCTGTGGTTGAAGTAAAGGTAACCCTCATCATAGGGGCTTAGTGAGCGGAATCCGAATTCCGGTCGTTGACGTAGTGGTCGGCCAACGTGTTGATGATGTCGGCCGCCTCGTCGAAGCGGCGCAGCTCTTCCTCCGGCAGCGTGCCGAGCATCTCGGCGAGGTACTTCGTGCGCTCCTCGCCCACGCGCAGCAGCTCGGCCTCGCCCTGCGTGGTGAGCTGCACGCTCACCCCGCGCCGGTCGGCGTCGTCGCGCACGCGGGTGACAAGCCCGCGCTTCTCCAGCTGGTTGACGGTGTTCGAGGCGGTGGGCATGCGCACCCCCTCGGCCTCGGCGAGGCGGTTGATGCGGCACGGCCCGTCGTGTTTCAGGCGGGTCATGATGGAGAGCTGCGGGCCGGTGAGATCGGATTGGTGCGCCGTGCGGAAGTACATTACGTACAGGCTCGTCGCGGCCGGACGAATGCGCTGCGCGATAGCGTAAGGGTCGGGGGCGGGTGGCGCGGCGGGATCAGTGGGCTCGTTATGGTCCATTCGTTCCTCAGGGTTCTTGCGTCGTTGTGTGCTCCGACTTTACGGAGTGAAAACTAACTCTCACGAAGTCTAGCACCAGCGCGACCGGCCGCGGACCCTGTTTGCGCCGGGGGTGAACCGGGTAGCATGTCGCCCGTGTTCGACTACAGCCACGAGATATCCCACGAGTGGCAGCGCCGCACCACCCTGAAGCGATTCCGCGCCGGCCTCGTGCGCCGCGAGGCCATCTGCGACGCGGACTTCCTCCTGTGCGCCGCGGCGCGCTACCACGGCACGGACGCGGCGCGCCCGTGCCCCGTGTGCGAAGAAACCATGCGCAATGTCTTGTGGATCTACGGCGAAGACCTCGGCCGGAGGTCGGGGACGGCGCGCAGCGAGGCCGAGATCGACGATATCGTCCACGAGGTCGGCCCGGTGAGCGTCCACACGGTGGAGGTGTGCCTGAATTGCCGGTGGAACTACCTCCTCAAGGAAGTCACAGCAGCACCAGTAGTGTGATTTGGTGGCCGAGGAAGTATCCTGTCCCCTAGCAAATTGTCCAGTTTGTACGATCCTTGGCCCCGCCTGAGCAGTGGGCGGGGCCAAGGTTCGGTGGCGTAACGATGGCGTAGGGAAAGCACGTGTCAAAAACAGTTGATGTCGCAGGCGGATCGGGAGCCTCCAAGCCCAACAGGACCGCAGGGAGCAGCCAGGTGGCGCGAGGCGCCCGGAAAAGCTCCCGCGTGCGGCAGTGGATCTTGGCCATCGTGTTGTTTATCGCCCTCCTTGCGGCGATCCCCGCGGCGTGGTTCGTCTGGCAGTACACGCGGGCGGAGATTCCGCAGCCGGGAGAGATCCAGACCGCGCAAATCTCCAACATCTACTTCTCCGACGGTGCCACCGAGCTGGCCCGCACGGTGCCCGCCGAGGGTAACCGCGTGCAAATCCCGCTCGAGGACGTGCCCGAGGGTGCCCAAAACGCCGTGATCGCCGCGGAGGACAGAGACTTCTGGACCAACTCCGGCTTCTCTTTCACTGGCTTCGCACGCGCCGCGATCGGCCAGCTCACCGGCAACCCATCGGCCGGCGGCGGCTCGACGATTACCCAGCAATACGTCAAGAACGCGTTGGTGGGCAACGAGCACTCCTACGAGCGCAAGGCCAAGGAGCTGGTCTATTCCATCAAGATGACCAATCAGTGGAAGAAGGAGGATATCCTCTCCGCCTACCTCAACACGGTCTACTTCGGGCGTAACGCCTACGGCATCGAGGCCGCCTCCCACGCCTTCTTCGACAAACCGGCCTCTCAGCTCACCGTGGAGGAGGCCGGCGTGCTTGCCGCTTCGATTCAGCTGCCAAGCCAGCTCGATCCGTGGAACAACCGGGAGGGCGCCGAAGCGCGCTGGAATTACGTCATGGACGGCCTCGTGGAGATGGGGGAGATGGCGCCGCAGGAGCGCGCCGGGCTGATCTACCCCGAGACCCGTGACCCCGCGACCTATTCGGCCTACACCGAGGCGACCGGCGCCAACGGCCTGATCAAAAACAAGGTCATGGAGGAGCTCCAGACCATCGGCATCACCGAAGATGACGTGACCAACCGCGGCCTGCAGATCACCACCACCATCGATCCCGCCCTCCAGGCGGAGGCGGAGGAGGTCTCGCGCAACCGGCTCGCCAGCCTGCAAGAGGACGCGCGCGCGGCCGTTGTTTCCATCGAGCCGGGCACGGGCGCGGTGCGCGCCTACTACGGCGGAGACGACCCGAGCGGCTGGGACTACGCCGGGGCGGGCCTGCAGACGGGCTCGACGTTTAAGATTTTCGCGCTCGCCGCTGCGCTCCAGCAGGGTATCCCGCTTACCGCGACGTTCGATTCCTCCCCGGTGACCCTGCCCGGCGGGATCACGGTGACGAACTGGGACGGTGGCGGCGGCGGAATGCTCACCATGCAGGACGCGACGCGCACCTCGTCCAACACAGCCTTCATGCGCATCCAGGACGAGCTGGACAACACCACCCAGGACACCGCCGACATGGCGCACGCGCTGGGCGTCGCCCGGTCCATCCCGGGCATCCCGGTGACCCTGCGCGAAAACGGCGGGCAGCCCTACGAGGGCATCGTCTTGGGCCAATACCAATCCCGCGTGCTCGACATGGCCACCGCTGTGGCGACGCTGGCCAACCGGGGCTCGCACCACCCCACCTACTTCGTCGAGCGGGTCGTAGATGCGCGCGGCGAGGTGCTCTTCCAAATGGACAACACCTATGCCGAGCGCGCCGTCTCCCAGCAGGTCGCGGATAACGTCTTGCAGGCCATGCAGACGGTCGTGGGCTATTCGAACGCTTACCTCGCCGGGGGCCGGCCCGCCGCAGCCAAGACCGGCACCGCCCAGCTGGGCGATACCGGCAACAACAAGGACGCGTGGATGGTCGGGGCAACCCCGCAGCTCTCGACCGCCGTATGGGTAGGCACCGCTGACAACACGACGGCGATCTTCAACGAGTGGGGCGGGAATATGTACGGCTCCAACACCCCGGCGCGGATTTGGAAGGACGTGATGGACTTCGGCCACGAGGGCAAGGAGGTCGAGCCCTTCCCCGAAGCGACGCCGGTCTACTGGGGCATTAACCCCTATGGTGGGGGAACCAGCCTGGGCGGCTCCCAGTACTCCGGCAGCTACTCCGGTTACTCGAACGGCTACGGCACGGGCACTGGGAACGGCACCGGCACCGGGAACGGCACCGGCACCGGGGAGGGCACCGGCACGCAGGGCGCAAACCCGCAGCCCGCCCCCGCGCCTGGCCCCGCTCAGGCTCCCGCCCCCGCGCCGGCGCCCGCTCCGGCTCCGGCCCCGCCGCCGGTTCCGGATCCGGTGCAGGACTTCCTCAACGGCATCCTCGGGTAGGCAGTCGGACGTGTCGCACGGAGTGGAGAGCCCGGCCCGGCCGATCGTGGGCTCGCGCGGGGTGTGGCCGGCGGCGCGTGGGCGCGTCCAGCCTGGGAAGACGGAGCCGCTGGCGCGCGGGTTCGTGGAATTCCTCGGCGGCCCGATGGGGCGCTTCGCCCCGCTCGGTCGGGCGGCGTGGTGGTCGCCCCTGCGGGCCCTGCTTGCAGTCTCGTGGGTCTTTCTGGGCTTCGCGGCGCTGGCGAAGGCGAACTGCGCGCTAGGTCGCCCCGATGACTCCGGCGTGCTGCGCCTGAACTGGGATGGCAACCGGCAGTACACCTCCTTTTGCTACAACGACATCGTCCCGCTCTACGGCGGCCGCGGGCTCGACCGCCCCGGCTTCGTCTACGACTTCTCGTGGGTCGAGGGCGATCTCACCCGGTACATGGAATACCCGGTGCTCGCCGGGATTTTCCAGAACATCATGGGTGCCATCGCGCGCAATACCTACGCCGTGGCCGATCGCATCCTTCCCGATGTCGGGTGGTATTTCTTCCTCACCGCTCTCGTTATGTCCGTGCTGTGGGTGGCCACGATTCGGATGGTTGCAGAGCTGGCGGGAAACCGCGTGTGGGACACCGTGCTCGTGGCGGCCTCCCCGCTGGTTATCATGCACGCGTTTACCAACTGGGACATCCCCTCGATCTTCCTTGCCGTCTCGGCTCTGCTCGCCGCCCGAAACCGGCGGTTCTGGTTGGCCGGGGCCCTCATCGGGTTAGGCACCGCGTTTAAGCTGTGGCCGTTGTTCGCCCTGGGCGCCTACCTCACGCTCGCGATCCGCACGCGCCGCTTCGCGCCCTTTGCCCGGATGGCTGCCGCCGCGGCGGCGACATGGGTGGTGGTCAACGCGCCGGTCTACCTGCGCAACCCCGATGCGTGGGGGGAGTTCCAGCGGCTCAACACGGAGCGCACGTGGGAGTGGACCACCATCTACGCCGTCGCATCGCGGGCGTTCGGCTGGTCCGGCTTCGACGCCGCCGGGGCCACGCCGACGATCCTCAACACGGTGACCCTTCTGCTCTTCGCCGCCGGGTGCGTGACCACCGCCGCGATCGGCTTAGCCGCCCCGCGGCAGCCCCGGGTCGCCGAGATCTTCTTCCTCACCGTCGGGTTTTTCCTGCTGTTCAACAAGGTCTGGAGCCCGCAGTACTCCCTCTGGCTCGTCATCCCCGCGGTGCTGGCGCTGCCGCGGTGGAGGCTTCTCGCCGCGTGGATGAGCGTGGACGCGCTCGTCTGGCCGATCCTCATGTGGCACATGCTCGGGGTGGACAACAAGGGGCTGCCCGGGGAGTTCCTCAACCTGGTCGTGATCGCGCGCGACGCGCTCATCGTCGCCATGATGGTGCTCGTCGTGCGGCAGATGCTCGGGCGCGAGAGGGACAAGGTGCGCGAGGCCCACGCCGGGTGCGACCCGCTGCTCACCCGCCCTGAGGATTGGGAGGTGGCCGCCAGGTGAGCGGGGCAACCGTGTGGGCGATCGCCTCGATCGTGGTGGGTTTCGCCCTGATCGCGGCGAGTTTTCTCGCGGCGAGCGCGGCGCGCCGCCCGAGGCTCGCGCTGGGCTTCGGCATCGCCGCCTTCCTCTTCGTCACCGTCATCCCCACCGTCCTCGCGGTCTTCGTCGCTGCGCCGAACCCGGCCGCGGGGTAGGGGAGGCGTCGTTACGCATTTTGCCCTGTCACCAGCGTGTTGTAGGCTAGCGGGGTTGCTTGACGCAACGACCCTCCTGCCATCGCCAACCCCGGCGGTGGCCGAAACCATAGACAGACCATAGGAGGTGATGAGGTCCGTGCGTCACTACGAAGTCATGATCATTCTCGATCCGCAGCAGGAAGAACGCACCGTTGCCCCGTCCCTGGATAAGTTCCTGGAAATCGTCCGCAAGGACAACGGCACGGTGGAGAAGGTTGACGTGTGGGGTAAGCGCCGTCTTGCCTACCCGATCAACAAGAAGGAAGAGGGCATCTACGCCGTCATCGATCTCGATTGCGCCGCAGACACGGTCGCCGAGCTCGATCGCGTGCTCAACCTCAACGAGGGTGTCTTGCGCACCAAGGTTCTGCGCACCGACAAGTAAGAGCGGATAGGCTCGTTACCAGCTAACGGTCACATCTCGAAAGGTCCAAGGAACATGGCACAGGGAGACACCACCATCACCGTCGTCGGCAACCTCGTTGCCGACCCCGAACTGCGTTTTACCCCCAACGGCGCCGCCGTGGCGAACTTCCGCGTCGCCTCAACGCCGCGCACCTTCAACCGCGAGACCAACCAGTTCGAAGACGGCGATGCGCTGTTTTTGACCTGCAACGTCTGGCGGCAGGCGGCGGAGAACGTCGCGGAATCCCTGACCAAGGGCATGCGCGTGATTGTCACCGGCCGCCTGAAGCAGCGTTCCTACCAAACCCGCGAGGGGGAAAACCGCACCGTTTTCGAGGTGGAGGTCGACGAGGTCGGCCCCTCCCTGCGGTATGCCACCGCGAACGTCACCCGCACGCCGCGTGAGGGTGGCTCCGGCGGTTACGGCGGCGGCAACCAGGGCCAGGGTGCAGCGCCCAGTAACCGGGGCGGCTTTGGCGGCGGAAACTCTGGCGGTTTCCCCGGCGCCAACTCGGGCCAGCAGGGCCAGGGCGGCCAGCAGCCGCAGAACGATCCCTGGAATTCCGCGCCCCCGGCAGGCGGGTTCGGCGGGATGGACGACGAGCCACCGTTCTAAAGACTCCCAAGGCGCTATCCCTAGCGCTCCCCCCCACTACGTCCAACTTCAGTTCAACACTAGGAAGGTTAGGATTCATGAAGCTGATCCTCACCGCTGCCGTTGACAACCTTGGCGAGCCCGGCGACATCGTCGAAGTCAAGGATGGCTACGGCCGCAACCTCCTGCTCCCGCGCGGGCTCGCCATCGTGGCCACCCGCGGCGCAGAGAAGCAGATCGAAAACATCAAGCGTGCCCAGGCCGAGCGCCAGGTCCGCGACCTCGACCACGCCCGCGAGCTGCGCGACCAGCTTGACCAGCTCACTGGCGTCGAGGTGAAGGTCCGCACCGCATCCAACGGCAAGCTCTTCGGCTCCGTGCAGGCGGGCGACATCGCCGACGCGGTCAAGGCCGCCGGCGGCCCGACCCTGGACAAGCGCCGCATCAATGTGCCGAAGGGTCTCGTGACCAAGACCGGTGGCTACCAGGTCAAGGTGAACCTCCACGACGCCGTGGAGGGCAAGGTGAACTTCAAGGTCGTCGGCGCGTAACTCGCCGCTTGACGACGACCGCGTGAACAGCCGCGGTCCAGCGACAACAGCATCCCGGTGATGGGCCCCACTTGTGAGGAGTGGGGCCCATCACCTTTTCCTGCGGCGGCCCCGGCGCTGTGCAAAGGTTGCGCCATGGCCTCGAACTTCAACAACACTCCCGCCGCGTCCTTCATCTCCGGTGCGTGGCTGGTCTCGCGCGGCACTGCCACAAACCGCTAGGGGCGGGTGACGTCGATCATGAACTCGGCGACCGCTACCGGGTCGTCGAGGAAATCGCGCATGGCCCGAAAGGCCGTCGTCTCCTCCAGGCCCATCCCGCAGGTCATGGCCTCACGCGTGATCTCAATGATGTGGGCCTCCGGCAGGCCCAGGAGGATTGGCGAGTGGGTTGCCATGATGATTTGCGCGCCGTCGCGGGCGAGCCGGTGCAGGATCGCCATCAGCGCCATTTGGCTTACGGCGGAGAGCCCGGATTCGGGTTCGTCGAGGATGTAGAGCCCGTCGGAGACGAAGGTGTCGACGATGGCGAGGACGGATTCGCCATGGGAGCGGTGGTGGAGGTTTCCCGCGAGCAGCTCGTGGGCGCCGAGGCTGGTTGCCTGGGCAAAGTGGGCGTCGGCACGCAAGAAGTAGCCCTGCTTCGCGCGCGGCGTTTCGGCGACGAAGGCAGCCTCGTATAGCGCGTCGGGGGCTCCGGCCCTAGACACGCCCCACGTGCCACCGGCGGTGCTAAAGCCGTAGCCTCTGGCGATTGCCTCAATCAGCGTTGATTTCCCAACCCCGTTGTCCCCGGTGAAGATGGTGGCCGGGTGGGAAAGGTCGATCTCCCCGCGCTCGAGTAGGTGGGAGACGGCCGCGACGTCGAAAACCCACGGTTCCGCCCGGGGGTTCTCCTGCGCGCGCAGCGCCCTGATATACATCACGGCGCGGTAAGGTACCGGACCGTGCCGGCGGGATCGGAGATGAACTCGGAAAAGCCCTCCACCGGGTCGCAGTCCGCGAAGGCGACCGGGCGGATCCCGTCGTCGTCGACGTGGAGCAGCTGGGCCCCGGGGATGCCGGCCAGAATCGGCGAGTGGGTTGCCATGATCACCTGTGCGCCGGCGTCGGCGAGGTGCCAGAGCGTGCCCAGGAGCTCGAGCTGCGCGAAGGAGGACAGGCCGTCCTCGGGCTCGTCGAGGAAGAGCAAGCAGGCGGGGGAAAAGCGGCGCCCGATGAGGCGACGGAGGCCTTCGCCGTGGCTGAGCTGGTGGAGCGAGCCGAGCTGGGGATCGGTGATGCTCTCGTAGTAGTCGGCCAGCGCAGCGTAGGTCTCCCCGCGGAGAAAGAACACGTCTCGCGGGTTGTGCGAGCGGGTGAGGGTGAGGCTGCGCCACAGCGAGGAGACCGACAGTGGTGCGGTTTCGAACCGCGCGTTGCGCGAGCCCCCTTCGGGGTTGGCGTGGCTGGCCACGGCGAGGGCCTCGACGAGCGTGGACTTGCCGGCGCCGTTGCCGCCAGTAAAGATCGTCACCGGCGCGGTAAGGCGCAGCGGGCTGCGGGCGAGCGAGCGCACGGCAGGCAGGTCGGCGAGGTAGCCGGTTGGCTCCTCGGCGAGGCGGGCCTGGTCAATAAACACGGCCCACATGCTACCCCGCGGTGCGTTGAGGGGGGATAAGGTTTTCATCACCTGTGGGAACGGTTGTGGATAAGCCCTTGCTTGGCGACGTCTCCCCCGCGCCGCAGCGGCTTTACTAGCGCCCGCGGGGGCCGGAGTCAAACCGGCTGGTAGCCGATTTATTCACCGCCCCTGCGCCCGGGCCGACCGTGAATATAACAGCGTCTAGCTGGGTGTATGTGCTGACCGCGCGGGCCGCGCAGGGGGGTTATCCACACGTTGTCCACAGCACGGGCGGGTGCGGTGGGTACAACGCGTCGCGCTTTGACAGGGTTGTCCACAGCCCCTGTGGATAGCCTTTCGGCCGATGCCTCCACGGCGGGGCCGCGGGGCTAGAATCGTCAGCGCAACGCCGGCCGGAGGAGGCCGGGCAGCGCCCAGTGCGGGCAGAGACGGGAGGGTGTGCGATGGCAGGTGGAAACGAGGCCGCGAGCTTCGACGACGCGGAAGACTACCCCCTGCCGCCGGAACCCCTCGATGACTTCGGGGGTGGCCGCGGCGCAGGGGGGAGCACGCGGTCGAACGTCAACGGCGCGCGGGGAGACCTTCGGGAGTACCGCACGCCGCCCCACGACGAGCGGGCGGAGCGCGGCGTGATCGGCGCGATGCTGCTGAGCCCGGACACGGTCATCGACGTCATCGACCAGCTCGATGACGGCGATTTCTACTACCCCGCGCACCAGAGGATCTTCCGCGCGATCATCGAGCTGTACTCCGATGGCTCCCATATTGACGTCCTGATCGTCGCGGGCAGGCTCGACCGCCTTGGCCAGCTCGAGTCGGTAGGCGGGGCGCCCTACCTGCACACGCTGATCTCGGAGGTGCCGACGGCGGCGAACGCCCGCTACTACGCCCAGATCGTCAGCGAGAAGTCGCTCATGCGCAAGCTTGTCAACGCAGGAACCAACGTCGTCCAGCTTGGCTACGAGGGCGAGGACGGCATGGAGGTCGAGGCGCTCGTCGACCTCGCCCAGCAAGAGATTCTCAAGGTAGACAAGAAGCGCGCCTCGGATGACTACCGGGTGCTCTCGGATCTGCTCAAGCCCACTATCGATGAGCTCACCGCGATAGCCAGCGGGGGCGCGCTCGAGCAGGGTGTGCCGACGGGCTTTATCGACCTCGACAACCTCACGAACGGCCTGCACGCCGGGCAGATGATCATCATCGCGGCGCGCCCTGGCGTGGGTAAGTCGACACTGGCGCTGGATTTCATGCGGTCGTGTTCGATCAACCACGGGAAGACCTCCGTGATCTTCTCCCTGGAGATGAGCGCCTCGGAGATCATCATGCGCATGCTCTCCGCGGAGACGGAGATCAAGCTCTCGGCGATGCGCGCCGGGCAGATGGAGGAGGCGGACTGGGAAAAGCTCACCTCGCGTCTCACGGAGATCCAGGACGCGCCGCTTTTTATCGACGACTCCCCGAACCTGACGATGATGGAGATTCGTACAAAGGCGCGCAAGATCAAGCAACAGCACGGCCTCGACCTCATCGTGCTCGATTACCTGCAGCTTATGAGCTCGGGGCGCAAGGTCGAATCTCGCCAGCAGGAGGTCTCCGAGTTCTCGCGCCAGCTCAAGCTGCTTGCAAAGGAGCTCGAGGTCCCGGTGATCGCGATTTCCCAGCTCAACCGTGGCCCCGAGGCGCGCACGGATAAGAAGCCGCAGCTAGCTGACCTCCGCGAGTCCGGTTCGCTCGAGCAGGATGCGGACATGGTGTTCTTGCTCTACCGCCCGGATTCGCAGGATCGCGACGACGAACGCGCCGGGGAAGCCGACATCATCGTGGCCAAGCACCGCGGCGGGCCGATCGACACCATTCCGGTGGCCCACCAGCTGCACTACTCGCGCTTCGTCAACATGGCCCGCGGCTAGTCCAGCGCCTTGCCTTTCTGCTCGGGCAGCGCCAGCGCCGCGGCGCAGGCCAGGGCGAAGGCGGCGGCGAAGACCCCGAACACGGCGACCTGGCCGCCGAAGGCGAGCACGGGCGGAACGATGAGCGGGGCGATGATGGAGCCGATCCGCCCGAAGGTGGCCCCGGCGCCCGTGCCGGTGGCCCTGACGTGCGTCGGGTAGAGCTCGGGGCCGATGGCGTAGAGCGCGCCCCACGCCCCGAGGTTGAAAAACGATAGCAGGCATCCGGCCGCGATGATCTGCCACTCGGCCGCGGACAACCCGTAGGCCACCGCCCCTAAGGCGGAGCCGGCGAGGAACACAAAGAGCGTCCTGCGGCGCCCCCACGGCTCGATGAGCCACGCCGCCGCCGCGTAGCCCGGCAGCTGCGCGAGGGTGATGATGAGGGTGAAGGTGAAGGACTTCACCAAGGTATAGCCCTGGGAGACGAGCAGCGAGGGGATCCAGATGAAGGCGCCGTAGTAGGCGAGGGAGACGCAGAACCACACGGCCCAAAACGCCAGCGTGCGCTGCCTCAGCGCCCGTCCCCAGATGCCTCCTTCGGTGTGCTCGGGCGCGGCCTCCGGCCCGGTCGGGGTATTCCCGCGCTCGCCGCCGAGGGCGTTACCGGCCGCGGCTTCGAAGGAGGCGACGATCGCCTCGGCTTCGTCGTGGCGGCCCTTGGATTCGAGGAAGCGCACGGATTCGGGCAGCCCGAGGCGCACGACGATGGCGTAGACGGCGGGGACGGCGCCGAGTACGAGTCCCCAGCGCCAGCCAGCGTCGCTCTGGGCGACGATGAAGGTGCCGATGGCGGCGGCGGCGATCCAACCGAGCGCCCAGAAGGCCTCGAGGATCACGACCATGCGCCCCCGGACACGCCGCGGAGAGAACTCGCTGACCAGCGTCGAGGCGACGGGAAGCTCCCCGCCGAGGCCGAGGCCGACGATGAAGCGGAAGACCATGAGCGCCCCGACCGAGGTCGCCAGCGCGGAAGCGCCCGTGGCAACGCCGTAGATGAGCAGGGTGGCGGCGAAGACCTGGCGGCGCCCGATCCGGTCGGCGAGCAGCCCGCTTAGCGACGCCCCGATGGCCATCCCGATAAAGCCCACCGAGGCGATCCAGGAGGTCGTCGACTTATCCAGCTCCCAGTGCACGGCGAGCGCGGCGATGATGAAAGAGACCAGGCCGATGTCCATGGCGTCGAGCGCCCAGCCGATCCCTGAGCCGATAAGCAGGCGGCGGTGCTTGGATGTGACCGGGAGTGCGTCGAGCCGCTGCGTGCGGGTCGGCGCGGCCGCGGCGGCACCGACTGCCTGCGGAGTGTGAGGAAGGTGAGAATTCGATGTCACAGTGCGAAATGCTACACCCGCTCGGCCGCGCGGCAGGAGCATTTTATGCGGGGCGAAAGCCCCTCAGGCGCAGCGAGTTTGCGACGACGAAGACCGAGGAAAAGGCCATGGCCGCGCCCGCCAGCATCGGGTTGAGCAGCCCGAGCGCGGCGATGGGGATGAGCACGACGTTATAGGCGAAGGCCCAAAACAGGTTGCCCTTGATCGTGCGCAGAGTGCGGCGGGAGAGGCTGATCGCGTCGGCGACGGAGGTGATTGATTCGCCCATGAGCGTGATGTCGGAGGCCTCGATTGCCGCGTCCGCGCCCGTGCGCACCGCGATGCCGAGGTCGGCGGCGGCGAGCGCGGCGGCGTCGTTGACGCCGTCGCCGATCATCGCGACGCGCCTCCCCTCGCCTTGCAGGAGCTCGATCGCTTCGACCTTGCCCGCGGGCAGGACGCCGGCGGTGACGTCGGGGGCGTCGATGCCCACCGCAGCCGCCACGGCGCTCGCCGCGCCGGGGTTGTCTCCGGTGAGCAGGTAGGGGCGCAGGCCCAGGCCGCGCAACCTCTCCACCGCCTCTGCGGAGCTGGCTTTGAGCGTATCGCTCACGGTGATGATCCCGGCGAGTGCCCCATCGACGCCGACGGCGACGGGCGTGGAGCCGGATTCTTCGGCGGCCTTGTATGCTGCCTCGAGCTCTCCGAGGCCGGCGGCGGCCTTGCGCGGCCGGCCCACCGTGACCTCGCGGTTGTCCACGCGCGCGGTGACGCCGAGGCCGGCGGTGCTGGAAAACTCGCTCGCCTCGGGGTGGGAGGGTGCGGCGCTGACAATCGCGCGGGCGATGGGGTGCTCCGAGCCGGACTCCGCGGCTGCGGCCACGGCGAGGACCTCGTCGCGGTCCCAGCCGGGCGCGGGGTGGATGTCTGCTACCCGCATCTCGCCGGTGGTCAGGGTGCCCGTTTTATCCAGCACCACGGTGTCGACCTGGCGGGTCGATTCGAGCACCTCAGGGCCCTTGATAAGGAGCCCGAGCTGCGCGCCCCGGCCGGTGCCGACGAGGATGGCCATCGGGGTGGCAAGCCCGAGCGCGCACGGGCAGGCGATGATGAGCACGGCCACCGCCGCGCGGAAGGACGCTTCGGCGCCGTTGCCGGCGAGGAGGTGGCCGGCGAGGGAGACGAGGGAGACGGCGATGACCACGGGGACGAAGACCCTGGTGATGCGGTCCACGAGCCTCTCGACGGGTGCCTTGCCCGCCTGGGCTTGGGTGACGAGGCGAGCGATCTGGCTAAGCACCGTGTCCTCGCCGACGCGGGTGGCGCGCACGACAAGGCGACCGGAGGTGTTGAGCGTCGCGCCGGTGACCTGGGACCCCGGCGCCACCTCCACGGGGACGGTCTCGCCGGTGAGCATCGAGGCGTCGACCGCCGAGGTTCCCGCGCAGACCTCGCCGTCGGTGGCGATCTTCTCGCCGGGGCGGACGACGAACTGGTCGCCGACCGCGAGGCGGGCCGCGGGGATGCGGGCTTCTGTGCCGTCTCTGAGCAGCGTTGCTTCTTTGGCCCCGAGGTCGATGAGTTCGCGCAGCGCCTTGGAGGATTCCCCCTTTGCGCGGTGTTCAAACCAGCGCCCGGTGAGGAGAAGGGTGATGACCACGCAGACGGTCTCGAGGTAGATCGGCTCTCCCGGGGGGCCGAGGAAGAGGGCCCAGAGGGACCACAGGTAGGCGGCCGTGGTGCCGAGGCTGATGAGCGTGTCCATGGTGGCTGCCCCGTGGCGCAGGTTTTGCAGCGCGGCGGTGTGGAAGGTCGCCCCGCCGGCGAAGTACACCAGGGTAGCGGCGGCGAGCGCGGCCCACTGCCAGTTGGGGAAGTGCAGGGCGTGGATCATGGACACCGCGGCGACGGGTACCGTGATCGCGGCGCACCATGCGGCGGTGCGGCCGAGGTGCGCGGTGGCGCGCTCCCGGGCGTCGTCAAGCGGGCTCGACTCGCGCGGCTCGCGTGACGACGCCGCGTGGCCCGCCCCGGAGAGCACAAACGCGTCGTAGCCGGCGCCGCGGACGGTCTCGATGAGCCGCGCGGTCTCGGTGAGCTCCGGATCGAAGTCGATCGAGGCTGTCTCGGTGGAGAAGTTCACCGTCGCGCGCACGTGGTCGAGCTTGTTGAGCTTGCGTTCGATGCGCGAGGAGCACGACGTACACGTCATGCCTGTGATCCCAAGCTCGACGTGCGCGATATTCGTGGGTCCGGCGGGCCCGGGTACGGTCGGGGAAGTCATGGCGCCAGTATACCCCATGGGGGTATGGAGCGGCCCTTAGGTGAGGCGGTATCCGGCCTCGTGGACGGCCTTTTCCACTTCCTCCGCGCTGAAGCCTTCGCCGGTGACCTCGAGGCGACCCGTGGTGTGGTCCACCGCAACGTCCTCGACTCCGGCGATGGCCCCGACCTCTTCGGCGACGCTGGCCTCGCAGTGGGTACACGTCATGCCCTCGACGCTAAATTGGCGCACTGCCATGGGGATGTCCTTTCCGCTGTGTTGTGCTGTGTTTTTGGGACTCTCTACAGTCCCCGTGAGCTGCGGCGAGCTTCGCTTCGCCACCGCCATACTAGACGCCGGCGACGGTCCCCGGACGGGCCAGGGAATAGGGGTGCGGGCGGGTTGGTTGGAACAAGACGAGTACCGGGCGTGGGGCCGACCTACGCCCGGGCGTGACAATCGTTTACGACAAGATACCCGGGGAGTTTTTCTCAATGGCAACCATCAACGTCACTGAAGACACGTTTGAGAGCACCGTCACCGCCGAGGGCACCGTTATTGTTGACGCATGGGCGCAGTGGTGCGGGCCCTGCAAGGCCTTCGCTCCGACGTTTGAAAAGGCGTCCGAGGAGCACCCGGACGTCACGTTTGCCAAGCTCGACACCGAGGAAAACCCGCAGGTCTCCGCCGCGCTCGAGATCCAGGCCATCCCGACGCTGATGGCGTTTCGCGATGGCATCATGGTCTTCCGCCAGTCCGGTGCCATGCCGCCCGCCGCGTTCGAGGATGTGATCGGCCAGATCAAGGCGCTCGACATGGACGATGTGCGCCGCCAGCTCGCAGAGCAAAACGCAGAGCAAAACGGTGAATAAGGCACGCCCCGCACCGACATCGGGATCCCGCGCCGCCTCCCCCGGCCTAGCCACATCCGGGGGGAGGCGGCGCGGGATTTTTCAGTAAGCTCGGCCTCAGTCACACCCCCGATGAAAGGACTTTATACGCCATGGCGAACCCGTTTACCAAGGGCTGGAAATACCTCATGCAGTCTTTCGACTCCAAGATTGAGGAAAACGCCGACCCGAAGGTGCAGATCCAGCAGGCCGTTGCCGGTGCCAAGCAGCGGCACGCCGAGCTTAGCCAGCAGGCCGCCACCATCATCGGCAACCGCAATCAGCTGCGGATGAAGCTCGATCGCCTGTTGGCGTCTCAGGAGGACCTGCAGGACAAGGCCCGCACCGCGCTCCAGGCGGCCGACGCCGCGAGCGCCGAGAATGATGCGGAGAAGGCGCAGCAGTTCAACTCCACCGCCGAGGTCATCGCCTCCCAGCTTGTCTCCGTCGAGCAGGAGCTCGAGCAGACGAAGCAGGCCCTGGCCTCGGCCGAGCAGGCGGCGGAACAGGCGAGCCAGAAGCAGAAGGAATCCGAGGCCAAGCTCCACGAGCAGCTCGGCCAGGTCAACGAGCTAGAGTCGCAGCTCGACCAGGCGAAGATGCAGGAGCAGACCGCGGCGACGATGGATACCCTCAACCAGTTCGGCGGTAGCGACGACGTGCCCACCCTCGATGGGGTGCGCGATAAGATCGAACGCCGCTACGCCCACGCCCTCGGCGCCCAGGAGCTGGCGAAGGGTTCCATGACGGACCGGATCTCCGAGATCGAGTCCGCTGGTACCGACGTCGCCGCATCGAGCCGGCTCGCGGAGATCCGCGCCTCGATGGGCAAGGCCGCCCCAGCCGGTGAGCTCACCGAAGCCCCCGAGGCTCCCGAGGCCGACGCGCCAACGGCGGCCGAGGAGAAATAGGCCCCGAGGGGGAGCCTGCCTAGCGCCGGTGGATGTTGATGAGCACCCCGCGAATGCCCGAGTGAAAACCGTCGCGTAGGTTCACGCGCTGACTCTCGCTGAGCGTGTATTCGTGGAGGGTCTCGCAAGCGAACTGCAGCAGCGGCCGGTCGATCTCCGGCGGCAACCCGCCGCCGGAGAGCATGTGGGCCTTATCGCGCTGCTCGGTGGAGGCGGCGTTGTCGTACCACCACGTCGCGTACTGCTGGCCGACGTCAAACGGCGTTTGGAACCCGGCCGAGGTCCAGACCTCTTCGGGCAGCGGCACGTAGCGCGAGCGCAGCTTGCGCCGCGGCGCCATCATCGACGGCTTCGGGGCCGGCTTGGTATCGGCCAGGTCGAGCGGCGACGGTGCCCCGCGGTGACGTCCCCCGGCCTTGTTGGCGACGTTGGTCGCCTCCACCTCGGCCTCCGAAGGCTCGTCGCACTGGTCATCTCGCTGCCCCTCCGCCTGACCCCTTGCGTGGTCCTTGCGGCCGGCCGCCTGGGGCTGGGCGGGCTGGCCTGCGGGTGCGGGCTCGCTCGGCCCCGCCTCGTGGCCCTTCTCGGGCTGGCCCGAGGGGCTATCTGCGGCGGGGTCCGATTCCTCCTGTGCCTGGAGCGGTTCGCTGCCGAGCCCGGGAACCGTCGTGGGCCCCTGGTCGCCATCGAGCGGCTCTGCGTCCCCGATCGGGCGCTCGCGGAAGACGGGCGGGAAAGGGCCCTCCAGGACCTGGAGCTGCATCGCGTCAGCGAAGTCCTCGCGCGGGTCGAGGATTGTCGTGGTGTCGCAGGCGTGGCGCAGCGCGGAGGACATCGAATCCCAGCCGAAGCCGTAGAGGTGGACGAGGATGCCGCGGTTGCTTGCCTCTTCGACCCCGGGGATCATGTCGGCGTCTCCGGAGACGAGGACGAAGTCGGTGAACTGCCCGCGCGTGGCGTTGACGACGAGGTCCGCAACGAGGCGCGTGTCCACCCCTTTCTGGGTGCGGCGCTCACCCCACTCGATGAGCTGCCCGGTGCGTAGCTGCACACCGTCGCAGGTGCGCAGTGCCCGCTGGTAGCGGTGGGGGCCCGAGTCGGGGATCCCGTCGTACCAGTACTGGCGGTGGATGGGTTGGTGGAGTTGGTGGGTGATCATGGCCCCGAGGGATGCGACGACCTCGGGGAGGTCAATTTCTAACTGTGCGCGGGCCCCAATCTCCCACGAGTTGTAGAAACTCGCGAGCAGGTATGAGGTATCGACGAACACGAGTGTGCGTTCAAGCATGGCTCCTAAATTCCGATTCTGTGGTTCTAATTTTCGTTTACACCAACCAGTCTGCCTTATCACCGCCCCATCAGTCACGCTCGGGGGCGTTGACCTGGGGAGGAAGCGATTGGCGTCCGGTTCTCTCCCTACAACGCATGGCGTTGACCATTCGTTCCCCCGGTTGTATGGTTAGTTACACGGCTAACTAACCAACTAGCCGCCAGACGAAAGGGGAGGCATGAACGCAGACGTCGAGCCGCTGTTCATCCAGGTCTCGCGCTTCATCCAGGACCTCATCGTGGATGGTTCGCTTCGGCCCGGACAGCGCGCTCCATCGACCAACGAGCTCGCCGCCTTCCACGAGATCAACCCGGCGACCGCGCGCAAGGGCCTCGCATTGCTTGTCGACGCCGGGGTGTTGGAGAAGCGCCGCGGGGTGGGCATGTTCGTCACCGAAAACGCCAGGGAGACCATCGTGGGCGAGCGCCGCCGCAACTTCGCCGGCGAATGTGTCGCCCCGATGATCGACGAAGCGGTGCGCCTCGGCTTTAGCCGCCAGGCGCTCCACGACCTGATCAACCGAGTCGCAGAAAGCAGGGGAATGTACCAATGATCACAGCCAGAAACCTCACGAAGAGCTACCGGAAGAAAGACGTGCTCACAGGCGTCGATCTCGACCTTGAGGCGGGCGGGATCCACGGTTTGCTCGGGCGCAACGGCGTGGGTAAGTCGACGCTGCTGGGGATCATCGGCGGGCAGATCAAGGCGTCGTCAGGCGAGCTGCGCGTCTTCGGTGAACAACCGTGGGATAACGCCCGCGTCATGGACGCCGTGGCGTTGACCGGCGTGGATACCCCCTACCCCGGGGCGTGGAGCGGGGCGGCGATCCTGGAAGCGGCGGGGTTGCGTTATCCGCGCTGGGACGAAGACGGCGCGCGCAGCCTCGTCGACGACTTCGCTCTCACCGGCGCGCTCGAGACCCGCTATTCCTTCATGTCGCGCGGGCAAAAGGCGATGATCGGCATCGTCGTCGGGCTCGCTTCCTGCGCGCCGCTGACGCTTCTCGACGAACCCTACGTCGGCCTTGATACCCACAACCGCCGAGTATTCTACGAGCACCTGCTGGCCATGGGCGAGTCCGGCCGGACGTTCATCGTGGCCACGCACCACGTCCACGAATCGGCGAAGGTGCTCGATTCCTTCCTGATCTTGGGCCGCGACGGCCGAATCGCGCGCCACTGCAACGCCGCCGACGTGGCCGACGAATACGTCGTCCTCTCAGCGCCCGCCCTACCCCGCATCGACGAAGCGCTCGACCTGCGCGGCTCGGCGGGGCTCCAGCGCGCGCTCGTGCCCCGCAGCGCCGCCGCGGGCGTGGGTGTGGTGCGCAAGGACACCGCCGATCTTGACGACGTCATCGGCGCCATGCTGGAGGCGAGCTAGAATGACCCACCTTTCCTCGTCTTGGCGGCTGTGGAAGCTGCAGTTTCTCTCGGGCGGAGCTCCGCGGGCTATCTACCGCGTCCTCACGTTGTGCGGCGGCACCCTGCTAGCGGCGATCTTCCCTGTCGTCTTCCCGGTGTGGGGGCCCGCTGTGGCTGCATTCATCGCGGTCCCGATGCTGATCCAGGCCATCGCTCCCACCGAGGGTGAGTACCGTGCCTTCGGCATGAATGCGAGTCGAACGGTGTCCCACCGCGCGCTCACGGTGGTACCCGTGGCGCTACTCGTGGCCGGCTACCTCCTCCTCGGCCACGGCATACCTGGCTTGGCGGGCGCCGGCGTGGCGCTAGCGATGGGGGTGGTGCTCATCGTGAGCGAGCTGACCTCGCTCACGCGCCCGGCGTATGCCCGGGCGGCTACCCGGCTCGGCGGGAGCCACGGCGGCTTCGCGTGGCGGGTGCTCGGGCGACGAGCCTTGATCGTGGTGGCGGCAACCGGAGCGGCGAGCGCCGTCGTGGAGGCACTCGCTTATACGGTTCCATGGGAGTGGGCAAAAGCCGGGATGCACGCTGTCGTACCTTTTGTCTTCTGGATGGGGCTAGCTGGCGTGCTCGCAAACGGCAGGATTGCCTGGGCGTCGTTCGGGCTCACCCGCCGAGCGATGCTTCGCGTCGTGGCGACGACAGCCGTGACCGCCAGCCTGCTCATGGCCGCCATCTTCGGCGCTGGCCTCGCAGCGCTCTCTCTCCTCGGTTGGCTACCCGCCGAAGTCACTGCGATGTTCGTTCTCCGCGTCACGGCTCTTAGCACGTTGATCGGCCTTGGCGTCTCGCTCGTGACGGCCCTGGCTGGGGGAGAGGCTATGTGGCTGGGTATCGCGCTGGGGATCTTCGCAGCAAACCCGATGCGCGACGCCCTCGCGGGCGAGCTGGCGGTGTCGGCATACGCGTGGTTTTCCGGTGGCTTTGCGCTCCTGTGTGCCGTCATCGTCGCAGCCCTTACCTGGGCGGAGCTCACCGGTCGTCGCACACCGTGGGCGCGCACGGGAAGCGACTACTTCGGCTCAAAGCCCAGCACCGCTTAAAGGCCCCTTATCCGGGCTTGAAACCCTTTGTGTGCTGGGGATTTGTGTTGGTGTGGTGGGGTGTGTAGGTTTATCTGAGTCAGCGAGACCGACAGCGCCCCGCTCACTGGTTGTGGGTGTGTGGCGGGTAGGAAAACGATCGCTGGAAGCTGCTGGTGTGTGGGCCCGTGTTGTGGCTTGTGTGCTGGTGTGCGTGTGTTGTGTGAGAACTCGATAGTGTGCCAATGTACTTTTTTGTTTTGTGTGTGCGTGGTTGATTGTTGGTTGCGTGCTGTGGCTGCGTGCTCATGCTTTGTGTGTGGGTTGTGGTGTGTGCTGGTGGTGGTGTCGTGAACTTTTGATGGCGATGCTGCTTGTGGCTGCACTTGTGTGTGGTTGTGGTGCGTGGTTGATTGTTGGCTGCGTGAATGGAAAGATTGTTTGGCCTTCCCTGTGATGTTGTTGTTGTTGTGGGGTTGGTTTTTGGTTGGGGTTGGGCTTTTCACGGCCTGATGTTTCTGCTGAAATGTTTTTGTGGAGAGTTTGATCCTGGCTCAGGATGAACGCTGGCGGCGTGCTTAACACATGCAAGTCGAACGGAAAGGCCACAGCTTGCTGTGGTACTCGAGTGGCGAACGGGTGAGTAACACGTGGGTGATCTGCCCTGTACTTCGGGATAAGCTTGGGAAACTGGGTCTAATACCGGATATGACCACTTTTTGGATGGGGTGGTGGAAAGCTTTTGCGGTATGGGATGAGCTCGCGGCCTATCAGCTTGTTGGTGGGGTAATGGCCTACCAAGGCGTCGACGGGTAGCCGGCCTGAGAGGGTGTACGGCCACATTGGGACTGAGATACGGCCCAGACTCCTACGGGAGGCAGCAGTGGGGAATATTGCACAATGGGCGCAAGCCTGATGCAGCGACGCCGCGTGGGGGATGACGGCCTTCGGGTTGTAAACTCCTTTCGCTAGGGACGAAGCGTATGTGACGGTACCTGGAGAAGAAGCACCGGCTAACTACGTGCCAGCAGCCGCGGTAATACGTAGGGTGCGAGCGTTGTCCGGAATTACTGGGCGTAAAGAGCTCGTAGGTGGTTTGTCGCGTCGTTTGTGTAAGTCCATGGCTTAACTGTGGGACTGCAGGCGATACGGGCATAACTTGAGTGCTGTAGGGGAGACTGGAATTCCTGGTGTAGCGGTGAAATGCGCAGATATCAGGAGGAACACCGATGGCGAAGGCAGGTCTCTGGGCAGTAACTGACGCTGAGGAGCGAAAGCATGGGTAGCGAACAGGATTAGATACCCTGGTAGTCCATGCCGTAAACGGTGGGCGCTAGGTGTGAGTCCCTTCCACGGGGTTTGTGCCGTAGCTAACGCATTAAGCGCCCCGCCTGGGGAGTACGGCCGCAAGGCTAAAACTCAAAGGAATTGACGGGGGCCCGCACAAGCGGCGGAGCATGTGGATTAATTCGATGCAACGCGAAGAACCTTACCTGGGCTTGACATACACTGGATCGCCGCAGAGATGTGGTTTCCCTTGTGGCTGGTGTACAGGTGGTGCATGGTTGTCGTCAGCTCGTGTCGTGAGATGTTGGGTTAAGTCCCGCAACGAGCGCAACCCTTGTCTTATGTTGCCAGCACGTGATGGTGGGGACTCATGAGAGACTGCCGGGGTTAACTCGGAGGAAGGTGGGGATGACGTCAAATCATCATGCCCCTTATGTCCAGGGCTTCACACATGCTACAATGGCCGGTACAGCGCGTGTGCGACACTGTGAGGTGGGGCTAATCGCTGAAAGCCGGTCGTAGTTCGGATTGGGGTCTGCAACTCGACCCCATGAAGTCGGAGTCGCTAGTAATCGCAGATCAGCAATGCTGCGGTGAATACGTTCCCGGGCCTTGTACACACCGCCCGTCACGTCATGAAAGTTGGTAACACCCGAAGCCAGTGGCCTAAACGTGTTAGGGAGCTGTCGAAGGTGGGATCGGCGATTGGGACGAAGTCGTAACAAGGTAGCCGTACCGGAAGGTGCGGCTGGATCACCTCCTTTCTAAGGAGTTTGTTTTTTGTGTCATCTGCTGGCCCTGTGGGTTGGTGGGTGTGTGGTGGTTGAGTGGCCGTGTGTGTTGCTGCCACCTTTTTTGAAAAAAATTCCAGGTGGATGCGCATCACCCCCCTGTTTTAGTGTGGGGGTTGTGGTTGTGGTGTGTGGCTGATGGTTGGTTGCGTGCATGCAGGACTTGGTTGTGAAGGCGTTGGCATGCTGTTGGGTGTCTGGGGCAGCACGTGGTGTTGTTTCTGTGTGAGCCTTCCCTCGTGTGTGGGGGTGGGTGTGGTGTGTGAGAACTGTATAGTGGACGCGAGCATCTTTATTCTTGTGTTTTTTTGTGTGTTTTTTAAGGCGTACGGTGGATGCCTTGGCATGCTGAGCCGATGAAGGACGTGGAGGGCTGCGTTAAGCCTCGGGGAGTTGCCGATTGAGCGTTGATCCGAGGATGTCCGAATGGGGAAACCTGGCACCAGTTGTGTGGTGTGACCCGCAGGTGAATTCATAGCTTGTGTGGGGGTGACGCGGGGAAGTGAAACATCTCAGTACCCGTAGGAGAAGAAAATAATAATGATTCTGCTAGTAGCGGCGAGCGAACGTGGATGAGGCTAAACCATGTGCGTGTGATACCTGGCAGGGGTTGCGTGTGTGGGGTTGTGGGATATGACTGTCTGGGGGCTGCTGACCTTGGGCGTGGTGGTGTTGCGTGAGCGGAAGTCACTTGGGATGGTGCGCCGTAGTGGGTGAGAGCCCCTGTACGTGAACGCGTGATGCTGCTTCGTGTGTTGTGTCCCGAGTAGCAGCGGGCTCGTGGAATCTGTTGTGAATCTGCCGGGACCACCCGGTAAGCCTAAATACTCAGTGTGACCGATAGTGGATAGTACCGTGAGGGAATGGTGAAAAGTACCCCGGGAGGGGAGTGAAATAGTTCCTGAAACCGTGCGCTGTCAATCCGTCAGAGCACCTCGTGTGTGTGATGGCGTGCCTTTTGAAGAATGAGCCTGCGAGTCAGCGGCATGTCGCGAGGTTAACCCGTTGTGTGGGGTAGTCGTAGCGAAAGCGAATCCGAAGAGGGTGGTGTAGTGGCATGTCCTGGACCCGAAGCGGGGTGATCTACCCATGGCCAGTGTGAAGCAGCTGTAAGAGGTTGTGGAGGCGCGAACCCACTTAGGTTGAAAACTGAGGGGATGAGTTGTGGGTAGGGGTGAAAGGCCAATCAAACTCCGTGATAGCTGGTTCTCCCCGAAATGCATTTAGGTGCAGCGTTATAGCAGCTTGCCGGAGGTAGAGCTACTGGTTGGTTGAGCGGGACTATCATCTTAGCAATGTCAGCCAAACTCCGAATGCCGGTGAAGTGGTCTATAGCAGTGAGACTGTGGGGGATAAGCTTCATAGTCGAGAGGGAAACAGCCCAGATCGCCGGTTAAGGCCCCTAAGGGTGTACTAAGTGGAAAAGGATGTGGGATCGCGAAGACAGCCAGGAGGTTGGCTTAGAAGCAGCCATCCTTGAAAGAGTGCGTAATAGCTCACTGGTCGAGTGGTTCCGCGCCGACAATGTAGTGGGGCTCAAGTACACCGCCGAAGCCGCGGCATAGTGTTCTATGGGTAGGGGAGCGTCGTGCATGGGGTGAAGCAGTACCGTGAGGGGTTGTGGACTGTGTGCGAGTGAGAATGCAGGCATGAGTAACGAGTGGTAAGTGAGAATCTTATCCGCCGGATGACTAAGGGTTCCTGGGTCAAGTTCGTCTTCCCAGGGTGAGTCGGGTCCTAAGGCGAGGCCGACAGGCGTAGTCGATGGTCAACGGGTTGATATTCCCGTACCCGTGTGTAGGCGCCCAAGTGTGACGCGGTGATACTAACCGTGCCGCATCACTGTCTTATGCCCCCATCTTTGGTGGGGGTTGTCGGTGGTGTGGTGTGGGGCCTGAATCGTTGTAGCACAGTGATGGGGTGACGCAGTGAGGTAGCTTAGCCGCTTAGTGGATTGTGGTGTAAGCGTGTGGCACGATTGTGTGTGAAATGCATGCGATCACTATGTGTGAGGCGTGATGCGTAGCCCCGTTGGGGGTGAAGTAAGTGATCCTGGACTGTCGAGAAAAGCCTCTAGCGAGTCTATATACGGCCCGTACCCGAAACCGACACAGGTAGTCAGGTAGAGAATACTAAGGCGGTCGGGTGAACTGTGGTTAAGGAACTCGGCAAATTACCCCCGTAACTTCGGGAGAAGGGGGACCATTGCTGGTTGCTGCCCTGTGCGGGTGGTTGCTGGTGGTGGTCGCAGAGAATAGAGGGGAGCGACTGTTTATCAAAAACACAGGTCCGTGCGAAGACGTGATGTTGATGTATACGGACTGACGCCTGCCCGGTGCTGGAAGGTTAAGAGGACCTGTTAGGGGTGTATGCCCCGAAGCGGAGAATTTAAGCCCCAGTAAACGGCGGTGGTAACTATAACCATCCTAAGGTAGCGAAATTCCTTGTCGGGTAAGTTCCGACCTGCACGAATGGCGTAACGACTCCCCTGCTGTCTCAACCACAGGCCCGGTGAAATTGCAGTACGAGTAAAGATGCTCGTTTCGCGCGGCAGGACGAAAAGACCCCGGGACCTTCACTATAGCTTGGTATTGGTCTTCGCTGCGGTTTGTGTAGGATAGGTGGGAGACTGTGAAACCGTCACGCTAGTGGTGGTGGAGTCGTTGTTGAAATACCACTCTGACCGTTGTGGAGGCCTCAACCTTGGCCCATGATCTGGGTTGGGGACAGTGCCTGGTGGGTAGTTTAACTGGGGCGGTTGCCTCCCAAAGAGTAACGGAGGCGCCCAAAGGTTCCCTCAGCCTGGTTGGCAATCAGGTCTTTAGAGTGTAAGTGCACAAGGGAGCTTGACTGTGAGACGAACATGTCGAGCAGGGACGAAAGTCGGGACTAGTGATCCGGCACCAACGTGTGGAAGTGGTGTCGCTCAACGGATAAAAGGTACCCCGGGGATAACAGGCTGATCTTCCCCAAGAGTCCATATCGACGGGATGGTTTGGCACCTCGATGTCGGCTCGTCGCATCCTGGGGCTGGAGTAGGTCCCAAGGGTTGGGCTGTTCGCCCATTAAAGCGGCACGCGAGCTGGGTTCAGAACGTCGTGAGACAGTTCGGTCTCTATCCGCCGCGCGCGCAGAAACTTGAAAAAGGCTGTCCCTAGTACGAGAGGACCGGGACGGACGTACCTCTGGTGTGCCAGTTGTTCCGCCAGGAGCATGGCTGGTTGGCTACGTACGGGAGGGATAACCGCTGAAAGCATCTAAGCGGGAAGCCTGTTTTAAGATGAGGTTTCGCTCGAGGTTCCCCACAGACGATGGGGTTGATAGGCCAGATCTGGAAGACAGGCAACTGTCGGAGGTGACTGGTACTAATACACCAATACACACAAAAACCCCCACAACAAAAGGGGTGCACGCGTCCACTATGCAGTATCTGACACACCACAACAACACCATATTGTGACCCCACAAAGTGTGTCGGTGGTTGATGGCGGCGGGGAAACGCCCGGACCCATTCCGAACCCGGAAGCTAAGCCCGCCCGCGCTGATGGTACTGCCCCCGGGAGGGGGTGGGAGAGTAAGTTACCGCCGACCCAACAACTTCACACCACAAAAACGGCCCACCACCACGGCGGGCCGTTTCTGCTATCCCCACAACCCGCACGCGTCCAACCCAAAACACCGCCCACGACCGGTCAACGGATCCGTGAACTCGAGCACGACCGCGGCCAGACGCATCGGCACACGAAAATCCTCCACACCCCCCGACACCGCGGTGGGGTAGAGCGGATCACCCACAATCGGCACCCCAGCCGCACACATCTGTACCCGCAACTGATGCGTACGACCCGTCACAGGCTCGAGAACATAACACGCAAGAGGCTCAACAACCCCGTGCACCGCCTGCAGCGAGGGCGCGTCAATGGGTGCTCGTGCGAGCACGTGGGTCTCCGCGTTGGCGGGCAGCCCTTCCTGCAAGGTTGCGACCAGCTCGCCGGGCTGTTTGTCAATGTGGTGCGTCCACACCGTTGGCGTGGGCACGGGGGCGTCGCGCGCTATGGCGACGTAGCGCTTGCGCACTTCGCGCCGCGCGAAAAGCTCTTGGTAGGCTCCTCTGTGTTCCGCTCGTTTGGTCAACAGCAGGAGGCCGGCTGTCATTCGGTCGAGGCGATGCGCGGGAGTGAGCTCCTCGTTGCCGGTGGCCCGGCGCAGGCGCACGGTGGCGGACTCGGTGATGTGCGCTGCGCGCGGCATCGTCGCCAAGAAATGGGGCTTGTTCACCACGAGGATGTAGTCGTCTTCGAATACCGTCTCGATGTCGAAGGGGACGGGGCGCTCGGGCGCGGGATGGCGGTAGAAGAACACGTCCGTGCCCGGCTCGATGAGATCGTCGGGGCGGAGCGGGGTGCCGTCGCGAAGCACGACCTCGCCCGCGTCGAAGCGCTGCATGACGGCGTGTGCGTCGTCGTCCGGGTGGCGGTAGCGCTGTTCTGTAATAACCCGTGCGATGAAGTCGAAGGCGGTGACGGCACGATCGCCCGGTAGCCGCGCCCTGCTCGCGCCGAGCCCGTCGCGCGGGGGTAGAGGGCGTGGCTTCGTGGACTTCTTTCTACGCATAGTGTGCGCTAAGTTTATCGCATGGATTTCAACGCACTTCTCGCCCCTGTCGTGGCATTTTCTTCCGAGGGCATCGGCAAAGTCTTGTTCGACGTGCTCCAGGTCATCTATGGCCTGCTCTATCCAGCGAACGCGGAGCCTGCTCGCCCGATCGAGATCCCGCGGTAGTTGTGCCATAACCGCCGGAAACTGACGCTCGTGGGCGCTAGAATAAAAGGTGTAGACACCCGCTCCGGCAGGGCGGCGCCGCGAGATTAGCGGGGCGCAATCTCCGGGGCACGAGAACAACCGAAAGGGCGTTTCCGATGACGAACCCCACGACGCACCCGCACAACGAAATCACCGTCGACAGTGTCATTGTCGCAGTCGACGGCTCCCCCGCGTCCGACAACGCCGTCCGGTGGGCGGCAAACACCGCCGCTAAGCGCGATATCCCGCTACGCCTCGCGGCCAGCTACACCATCCCGCAATTCCTCTACGCCGAGGGCATCGTGCCGCCGAAGGAGCTCTTGGATGACCTGCAGCGCGACACGATGGAAAAGATCGACGCCGCGCGCGAGCTCGCGCTCGGAATCGCGCCGGACATCGAAATCGGTCACACGGTCGTCGAGGGCTCCCCGATTGACATGCTCCTTGAATTCTCCCAGGACGCGAGCATGATCGTCATGGGTTCCCGGGGCCTTGGCGGACTCTCCGGCATGGTCTTAGGCTCTGTCTCAAGCGCGGTCGTCTCCCACGCGTCGTGCCCGGTCGTGGTGGTGCGCGAAGATAACAACGTCACGGAGGAGACCAAATACGGCCCGGTCGTGGTCGGCATCGATGGGTCTGGTGTATCACAGCGCGCCGCGGAGGTTGCGTTCGCGGAAGCGAGTGCTCGCGGCGCGGAGCTCATCGCCGTGCACACATGGATGGACGCCCCAATCCAAGGCCCGGGGGCAGGATACGCCATCACAGAAGATTACTGGTACGCGATGCAGCAGGGGCAGGAGGACAAGCTCAACAAGTACCTCGCCGAGCTCGAGGAGCGCTACAGCGAGGTCAAGGTGCGCAAGGTCATCACCCGCGACCGCCCCGTGCGGGCGTTGGCGGAGGCCGCGAAGGGAGCGCAGCTGCTCATCACGGGCTCCCACGGACGCGGCGGTTTCAAGGGCATGCTGCTCGGTTCGACCTCGCGCGCGCTGCTCCAATCCGCGCCCTGTCCGATGATGGTCGTGAGGCCGAACCGCTAGGAGCTTAGCCTCCGTGACCGGGCAACGTGGCGAATAACCCGCAAAGCATGGATAATTGAGGGGCGAGTGAAAAGCAACATAACGGCACTATATCGACTCTGAAAGGACAATTGACATGAAGTGGGGATTTATCGGCTGGATCGTGCTCGGCGGCCTGGCAGGCTGGATCGCATCCAAGATTAAGGGACGCGACGCACAGATGGGCATCGGGCTCAACATCATCGTGGGTATCATCGGCGGCCTCCTCGGCGGCTGGATCCTCGGGCTGTTCCTGGATGACCCGATGAGCAATATCTTCATGAGCTTTATTACCTGCCTCATCGGCGCGGTCGTCTTGCTCACCATCGTGAACCTGTTCACCGGGTCGCGCCGCTAAGCGCGCCTACCGCCACAACCCCTTGTGCCTCCGGCACGGGGGGTTTCGTGTGCTTTGGGGCAGAGAGTGGTACGGACGTACCGGTTTGTCTATATTGAGATGTGAGCACGCGGCCACCCGGACATCGAAGCGAAGAAAAGGGGCGTAGAACGTGACAACGGAACCTGCGGGCAAGAAAAAGGCGACTGCGCGGCGGCGCAATCGCCCGAGCCCGCGGCAGCGGCTTCTCGACGCCGCAACAAAGCTCTTTATCGAGGAAGGGATAAGGGTCATCGGCATTGACCGGATCCTGCGCGAAGCGGACGTTGCTAAGGCATCGCTCTACTCCCTGCTCGGCTCCAAGGACAACCTCGTCATCGCCTACCTCGAGAGGCTCGATGAGGAATACCGCCAGCGTTGGCTCGACCGCACCGCCGGGAGCCGCGAAGAAGACGACAAGATCCTCGCCTTTTTCGACATGGCGATCGAGGAGGAACCGGCGAAGGGCTTCCGCGGCTCGCCGTTTCTCAACGCCGCAAACGAATACCCCCGCCCGGAGACCGATTCCGAGCGGCGCATCGTGGCTACGGCGACAGCCCACAGGCAGTGGATCCACGACACAATGACGCAGCTTTTGACGAAGAAGAACGGCTACGCCTCCGATGCGGAGGCCGACCAGCTGCTCATCTTCCTCGAAGGGGGCCTCTCCGGGGCGCGATTCCTGCGCGACGTCGGCCCTTTGCAGACCGGGCGCGAGCTGGCCACCCAGCTCCTCGGCGCACCCCCGATCGACTACTCCATCTAGGCCTCCTCGCCGCCGCGCTCCTCCGGCTCAGGTTCCGGCTCCTTCTCCTGTTGCTGCGCGCGGGCCTTCTCGCTCGCCTTGCGGCGCGCTTCTTCGCGGCGCAGCTGGTTCGACTCCCGCACCGCGGCGCGCCGCTGCGCGGCGATCCGCTTCTTCTCCGCCTTCTCCTCAGCGCGGGCCGCCCCGGCCGCGGCCTTTTCGGCGGCCAGGTCCCGTCGAACGCTAGCGATGGTCCAGGGCTTGACCAAGGCGCCAGCGCGCCTGCGACGCCGCGAGCGCTTCCACTCGTGCCTACTCCGCCGCTTGGACATCTCTGCCTCCTTCGCCTGGCGCATGTGCTCGCGGTGGTGGTCCTCGAGGGGGAAGGCGCGCACCGTGAGCACCCACAGGGTGATGTTTTGTACGATCGTCCAGAAGTTGCCGCTGACCCAGTAGAGCAGAAGGGCGACGGGCACGAGCCCGGTCAGGCCAGCGAGCGTGATGCCGGCCGGCACAATTGGCACCAGGCACCAGACAAAGCAGTAGACCCGCTGGGAGGCAGGGTTGCCCCACTCCAGGGTCGAGCGCATGCGGATCTGCGAGATGACCAGGTTGAGGGTGGTAAAGAACGCGGCGGCGATGAGCATCGGGATGGCGAGCCCTGAGACGTCGCCACGCGTCGTGCCCAAATGGGCGAACTGCTCGGCGTTCATTGACATATACGCAGGCAGCGGGACGCCAGCAAACGTCGACGCCCGGAAGGACTCCACCTCGGCGGGGGCGAGGACGCCAAGGGCACGGCCGGAGGACGACTCCGGTACCGCCATCCACAGCAAGAGGCGGTAGAGCCCGAGGAAGAACGGCAGCTGGATGAGCACCGGCATGCAGCCGGCGAAGGGATTGTACTGGTAGCGCTCGTGCAGCTCCTTGGTCGCCTGCTCCTTGCCACGCACGGCCTCCACCGTCGTCCCCTGGCCGTAGCGGCTCTCGATCTCGGCCAGGTGGGGGCGCATGAGCACCAGCAGGCGGCTCGTCTTATAGGAGTACCACTGCAGGGGCGCGATGAGCCCGCGCACGGTGACCACGAGCAGGACCACGGAGGCGACCCAGGAATGGGAACTCTCCACCGATAACACATCGGCGAGCAGCCAGTGCCAGAACTTCATCACCGCTGATACGGGATACACGAAGAGCTCAATCATGGACGGGAAAACCACCTATCTGGACAACCAGGGACGTGGGTTAATGTTAGGCCATGCCCCCAACACCGCCGCGCCCCGCCGGACGCGCACCGCGCCGCGCAAGCGCCAGCCAGGTCGCCGGAGAGCTCTTGCTCACCGCAGGGATAGTGCTGCTTCTCTTCGCATTCTACGAGGCGTTTTGGACCAACCTCGCGTCCGGGAAGCTGCAGGACAACGCCCAACACTCCCTCGAATCCACTTGGGTAAATCCGCGCACAGTGAAAACCCCGCAGCTCGGAGACGTGCTCGCGCGGATGTACATCCCCGCCTTCGGGGCGGACTACCAATTCGCCATCATCGAAGGGGTCGGAGAGGAGGACCTGCGCGCCGGGCCCGGCCGCTACCCCGACACGCAGCTTCCGGGGCGGCCGGGAAACTTCGCCGTGGCCGGCCACCGCGTGGGCAAGGGCGCGCCGTTTAATGACCTCGGCAAGCTCAACGCCTGCGACGCCATAGTGGTGGAAACGCAGACGCACTGGCTCACCTACCGCGTCCTGCCCATGACGACCGACCCGCAGCAACGCGCCGGGGAGGCGAGCCGGTGCATGGGCACCCGCCTCGCCCCGCGGGTTGCGGCGGGGGACTACTCCGGCGTGCTGGGCCGCCACATCACCACGCCTAACGACGTGAGCGTGCTCAACCCGGTCCCGGGAACGGCCCGGGTCGAGGTGGCGCCCGGGGCCGAGGCCCTGCTTACCCTCACCACTTGCCACCCTCAGTTCTCCAACGCTGAGCGTATGATCATCCACGCCGTGATGGTGGAGGCGGTGGACAAGGCGGCCGGCCCGCCGGCCGCGATGAAGGAGGTGAGTTAGGTGTACCACGCCTTGTGGCGCATGCTGCCGGGACCAACCCCGGTCAAGGTGCTGTGCGCAATTGCGCTCGCCGTGGCGGTGTTCTTCCTCCTGATGGAGGTCGTCTTTCCCTGGGTCTCCACGCAGATGCCGTACAACGACGTCGTGATTTAACGCCGTGATGTAGCGCCGTGATGGAGCGCCGCTAGCCCTCGATGACCGACTCGATGGTCTTCGCCATCTCGCGCTGCCCCCGCGGAGTCGGGTGCGCGGGGTAGGAGTTGGTGTCCTTGCCGTCGACGGCGACCCACCGCTGGCGCGCCGACGCGCACGTGCTGTGCTTCTCCACCTCCTCCGGGAGGACGAAGATCGCCCCGTTGGCCTCGGCCGTTTGCTTCACTATGTTGTTGATCGCCGCGGTGAGCCAGAGGCCCCACTCGACACCGTCGCGCCCGATGACCTTGGTCACATCACACTCCTGCTCGAGAGAGATCAGCGGCACGTAGCCGGTCACCACGACGATCGCACCCGGGGCTTTCTTCTTGATCTCGGAGTGCACCTTCGACAGCTTGATAGGAAGCTCCGCGAGGCGCTGCGCGGTGGGCGCCGCGTACTCCGCAGAACAATCGCGGTCCTCCCCGGCGAGCATGGCGCCAAGGCACCGGGCGATGCCCGCGAAGTCCATGTCGTTTCCGCCCAGCGAGAGTGTGACCAGGTCAGCGTCACTGCGCAGCTTGTTGAGCTGAGGCTCAATAGTGAGGTCCTCGTCTTCGACGATGCGCGGGCCGGCGATGTTCTCTGTGGTGGAGCCTTGGCAGCTGGCGTCGACAAACTCGACGGAGCGGCCGAGCCTGCGGGCGAGCTCGTGCGGGTAGTTGTCCTTCGACTGGGCGCAAAAGCTCGAGTCGGCCTCCTCTCCCGAGGCCGAGCCCATCGAGGCGTACGAGTCGCCCAAGGCGACGTAGACATCGATGGAGCTCGGCTCCAGGGCCTGCGAGACGCGCATCTCTGTCGCCTCCACCTCGGTGGGGTTGGCTGCCGGGGTCGGGGTGACACCGAGCGGCGGGGCGACCGAGGAGTAGGTGGAGACGTTGTCAATAGGCTGCGTTTGGCATCCAGAAAGCAGGAACACCGAGGCGGCAAGCACGGTAGCGCCGAGTGCGGCGCGCGCACGGCGCATCACATCCACCTCGGGATGGGGGGAACCCAGCTGCGGAGCCCATCGATCAGCGCGTCGGCGTCGTCGGAAAGCACGAGCGAGGCGCGGTCGGCCGGGCGGATAAAACCTTGAGCGACCATGTGGTCGATCATAGCAACGAAGGGGGCCCAAAACTCGACACCGAGCAGGCCAATGGGAGCGCTGTGATAGCCGAGCTGCTGCGTGGTCCACTGGTCGAAGAGCTCATCGAGCGTGCCGGTGCCGCCGGGCAGGGCGATGGTGGCGCAGCTCAACTCGGCCATGCGCTGCTTGCGTTGCGCCATGGTCTCGACCATCTCGAGCTGGTAGAGGCCCTCGTAGCGCAGCTCGTGGTTGGCCAGGTGATTGGTCAGCACTCCGACCGCGCGGCCGCCGGCCGAAGTCGTCGCCTCCGCCACGCGCCCCATCACGCCGAGGCGGGAGCCGCCGTAGACGAGCGTGATCCCGCGCCGGGCGAGGGCTGCACCGAGGTCGTCTGCCAACCGCAGGTTTGCCGGGTTGCTGCCGGTGTTCGCCCCGGCGAAAACCGCGATGGCAGAGATTTCACGCTCGCGCAGTGCGGGAAAGACCTCGTGCTCGAGCAGCGGGGCGAGCGGGCGGGAGCCTGGATCGAGTGGGTCTATCCAGGCCACCTCGTCGATCTCCGCGCTGGCGACGGGGTCGACGTAGGCGTTCGTACCACTTTGCCTGCGGATAAAGACGGTGGCGGTGACCTGAAACCCCGGTTCGTTGGAGGCCTCAGCGGTAAATACGCCGAGGTAGCCAAGCTCGTCGGGGGTGAGAGTGAGACGCACTTCCTCTTCCGTCTCGCGCACGGCGGCCGCGGCCGCGGATTCGCCTCCTTCCGGTTTTCCGCCGGGGAGCTGAAAGCGGGGGCTTCCCACCTTGCGCACGCACAGGACGCGGCCGGCGTCGTCGCGGATGACGAGGGCGGCCACTCGGATGGGGGCAGGCAGTGTCATAGCCCCAGGGTAGCGATGACGCGCTCGGCCACAACCTGAGCCTTCACGGACTCGTTTTGATTGGTAAAAACGGTCACCGCCACCGGTCCCTTGGCCACGGAATAGGCGGCACCGGCGCGGCCGGGCACGGCCCCGCCGCCGTGCCGTCCGCCGTTCCAGCCCGGCGGGTCATCGGCCGGCTCGGTGTGTTCGATCGGGGTTGCCCAGTCGACGACGGCCATTGCCTCCTGCGGCGAGGCCATGTGCCGTACGAGGACGGTGAGCTGGGGTTGCTCCGCGTAGGACCAGAACTCGCAGGCCGGTGTTTCGAATCGATCGTCGACCGCCACGCCGGTGACCTTCTGGCCGTTGGCCTCCGCCACCCACTGCGAATCCAGGTACGGGCACGTCGCGTTCTCTTCCCGCGGCGCGGCGGGCAGCTCGGTGAGGCCAAGACCCGCATCGCCAGGCACCGCCGCGGGCGCACCGCTTGTGTCCGTCTCGGCGGAGCACCCGGTGGCCGCGGCCGCTGACATGGCGGCAGCGATGATGGCTGTACTGAGCCGCGATGGTGTGGGCCGGGGACGCATTCCGCTCGGTAGTGTAGTGCGCATGGGCACCACGGTAGCGGGGCGGACGGGCACGGGGGGAACTGGCAACGCCACCGGTAATAAGGCCCTTGATACGGGCATCACGGTGCTCTCGGTCTCCTTGCTCGTCATTTCGCTGGCCGCGCTCGTGCGGATGCCGCTGAACTCCGCGCTGCTCCACATCGTCTTGGTCAGCCTGTTTTCGTTCTTGCTGTTCTACGGCATTGTGGAGATGCCGAAGTGGGGCAGGGTCGGGCAGGCGAGCTGGCTGATGTGCTTGACCGGGCTGTGGATTGCGGAGATGATGGTTACTCCGCTGGCGATCTATTGGGTCTTCATCCTCTTCTTCGTCTACCTCCGCACGTTTAACGACTGGCGCGGCGTGGTGTGGGTGGCGCTCGGCCTTGCCATCGCGGTGGGCGCGCAGATCCCGACCGGGCTGACGGTGGGCGGGGTGGTTGGCCCGGTGCTCTCCGCGCTGGTGGTCATGGCGACAAACTACGCGTTTAGCACGATCGACCGGGTGAGCAAGGAGCGCGAGGCGCTTATCGACGAACTCTTGGCCGCCCGCCAGCAGCTCGCCGCCACGGAGCGCGAGGCGGGCGTGGCGCAGGAGCGCGAGCGCCTCGCGCACGAGATCCACGACACGGTCGCGCAGGGGCTCTCGAGCATTCAGATGCTGCTTCACGCCGCCGACCGCGACTTAGATGCCACGGGCTTGAGCCCCGCCGAGTTGGCCCCGGTGAAGGCACGGATGGACACCGCGCGCCGGGCGGCGGCCAATAACCTCGCGGAGACGAGGGCGATGATCGCGGCGCTGACCCCTGCGCCGCTGACGGAGGCGTCGCTCTTGCACGCGCTCGAGCGCGTCGCCCGCGATTTTTCCCAGGCCTCCGGCATCGCGATCGAGGTTTCATCGGACGGGGCGCCGCGGGTGATGCCCATGCGGTGCGAGGCCGGGGTGCTGCGCATCGCCCAGGGCGCGGTATCTAACGCGGTGAAGCACTCGGGGGCCTCAAAGATCCGCGTGACGCTGACCTACGCCCCGGCAGAGGTGCGCCTCGACGTGGTGGATAACGGGCGCGGGTTCGACCCCGAGTCGCTGGCGGAGGCGCCGACGGGGCTGGGCCACGTCGGGCTGGCGGCGATGCGCTCGCGTGCCGAGGAGCTCGGCGGCGAGCTTGTGGTGGAGTCGGGCCCCGGCGGGCCGACCGCGGTGTCCGTCGCTCTACCGGGTACGCTCGGCGCAGATGATTCGCAGGTAAAGGAGGCTGGAGTATGATCCGCGTGCTGCTGGCGGACGATCACCAGATCGTTCGCCTCGGGCTCCGCGCCGTGCTGGAGGAGGCCGAAGACATCCTGGTCGTTGGCGAGGTGGCGACCGCCGAGGCTGCGATCGCCACCGCGCAGGCCGGGGGGATCGACGTCATCCTCATGGACCTGCGTTTTGGCGCGGGCGCCGAGGGGGCGCGGGTGACCAGCGGCGCGGAGGCCACCGCGCAGATCCGCGCCACGATGGCGAGGCCGCCCCACGTGTTGGTGGTGACAAACTACGACACCGACGCCGATATCCTCGGCGCGATCGAGGCCGGTGCCGTGGGCTACCTGCTGAAGGATTCGGCGCCAGGCGAGCTCGTCGCCGCCGTGCGCTCCGCGGCCCGCGGCGATGCGGCGCTCTCCCCCGTGGTGCGCACCCGGTTGGAGAGCCGCGACCGGGCACCGAGGCTGGCGCTGACCCCGCGGGAGCTCGAGGTGCTCGCGCTCGTCGCCGCGGGCGCGTCGAACCGGGAGATCGGCCACGACCTCATGCTCTCGGAGGCGACGGTGAAGTCCCACCTCGTGCACATCTACGACAAGCTGGGTGTTCGCTCGCGGACCTCGGCGGTGGCGGCGGCACGCGAGCAGGGGTTGCTCTAGGACCCCCGGAGTGGCGTCCTAGCGGGCGGAGCGCTGTTGAACCTCCGCGGCCACCTCTTCGAGCTCGCGCTCGATGGAGGAGTGGGCGAGGCGCTGCTGCTCCGGGGCGAGGCGCTCGGCGTTGCGGACCGCCTGGTCGAGCTCATCGAGGCGGACGTTAACGTCGCGGTTGAAACTGGCGGAGAGCGAGGGGCTTTGCTTCGAGTTCGCGGCCTTGTCGGTGGTCTCGCGCAGCGCTTCGATGCGCGCCTTGAGCTCCGCGCCGCGGCCGGAGTGCCGCGAGAGGTCCTGGGTGGTAAGGCCGTGGCCCTGGGCGCTGGACTCGATGCGCTTTTGCTGCGCGGTGGTCAGGGCCTTGTAGGCCAGCGGGAGGAGGATCGGGATGAGCACGCGGGCCGCGCCGACGAAGTTTTGGGCCTTCTTCTTCGTCAGCCCGGACTTCTCGATGCGCTTCAGGTGGGCCTCCGCGAGCTGCTTTTCGTGCTTGCGCTTGCGCTTAAGCCCCTTCTTTTCCTCCTTGAGCAGGCGCTTTTCTGCCTTGTCGAGGAGCTTCGCGGTGCGCTGCTCGGCCTTCGCTTCATTCTTTGCCAGCTGCCGGGCGCGCACCTCGGCGGCCTTAATCTCGGCCTTCGTCCTCGCGCGGTTCTTGCGGATCGTCTCAATGATTCCCATGCGGTATACCCTACCTGCGTCAGCGCCGATAAGATGGGGGACGCTGTGAGCGAGATCATGACTTCTACGGCGGGATCCGGCGACGCCGCCTCGCCCTTCCTTATCCGCGCGGCGGACCTGGTGGGCTGCCGATTCCGGCTGCGGCAGCGCTTCGACCACCCCGACTACCCGGCGCCGCCCGACGCGGTGGCCCGCCAGGAGCAGGTCGAGGCGGGCCGGGAGGCGGTGCTGCGCGCGCTGCCGGCGCCCGGAGCGGGGTTCGCGCGGGTCGACATCGCTCCGGGCCGCGACCCCGAGCAGGCGGAACGCGCAACGCGGGAGGCGATGGGCACGGGCGCGCACGTGATCACGGGCGGCGTCCTCACCGGCCGGGTCGGCGGGGTCGATGTCGTCTCGGAGGTCGATATCCTCGTGCGTGTGGGGCGGGGGCGCTACGCGCCGGTGATGGTGTCTAACCATCGGGTGGCCAGGGCGTCGACAAGCGGGAGTGCCCGCTTCGTGCCCACGAGCCGCCTCGGGCGTGGGGCGCCTGTGGAGACGGGGGCGAGGCTGCGCCACCACACGGTCGACGGCTACCGCCTCGCGCTCGCGCACCTGCTGCTCGGGGAGCTCGCCGATGGCCGCGCCGGGCTCGTCGGGCAGGACCGCACCCGCGCCTACGTCCTCGAGCCCGCCCGTTTCGTCCCCGCGCTGCTCTCCGCGCTGCGCGTGCCGGTCCCGGAGGAGCCGCGGCGCGTCAAACAGTGCGCGTCGTGCCGCTTCTGGCCGCTGTGCGAGCCGCGGTTGTGCGAGCTCGATGAGATCTCGCTGGTGCTGCCCGGCGGGAGGGCCGACGGGCTACGCCAGCGCGGCATTGACACGGTGCAGTCGCTTATCGACGCCCACGTGGGCGAGCCCTCCGACCTCGCGCGCGCCTGGCGCGCGGGCATCCCCGTGCTCAAGCGCACCGGGGCGCCGAGTAGGGTGCCGCGCGCCGACGTCGAGATCGACATCGACATGGAGGCCTACCTCGACCAGGGCGCCTACCTGTGGGGCGCGTACGACGGCGAGGTCTACCGTGCTTTCGTGACCTGGCAGGAGGTCGGCGGCGCCGCCGAGGAAGCAAACTTCGCCGCCTTCTGGGAATGGCTCATGAGCACGCGGTCGCGCGCCCGCGCGGAAGGGAGGACGTTTGCCGCGTACTGCTACGCCGCCGGTGGGGAAAACTACTGGATGAAGTCCTCCGCGAGGCGCTTCGGCGGCGTCGATGAAGACGAGGTGGCGGCGTTTATCGCCTCGGAGGAGTGGGTCGATGTCTTCGCCTATGTCAGGCGCGAACTCGTGGGCACCGACGGGCTCGGGCTCAAGGTCCTCGGCCCGGTCGTCGGGTACGAGTGGGACGACGACGGCATCGACGGGGAGCGCTCGGTGGCGCTGCGGCGCGCGGCCCGCCTCGGAGATGAGGAGGCGCGCGAGCAGCTGCTGCGCTACAACGAGGGCGATTGCAAAGCAACGCGCGCCGTACGGCAATTCCTTGCCGCCGGCGCGCCGGGCGTGCCCCTCATCGGGGCGTGATCACTTACTTGGACGCGGAAGCGAAGCGCTCGTTGACATCGTCCCAGTTGACAACGTTCCACCACGCCTTGACGTAGTCCGCCTTGACGTTCTTGTACTGCAGGTAGAACGCGTGCTCCCACATATCGAGCATGAGCAGCGGGGTGAAGTCAACGGAGATGTTGCCCTGCTGATCGGTGAGCTGCTCAATGATGAGGCGGCCGGCGATGTGGTCGTAGCCAAGCACCGCCCAGCCGGAGCCCTGCAGGCCGTTAGCAATGCCCTCGAAGTGGGCCTGGAACTTCTCGAAGGAACCGAAGTCGCGGTCGATCGCCTCGGCGATCGCGCCGGTGGGAGCGCCGCCGGCGTTCGGTGCCATGTTCTTCCAGAAGATGGAGTGGTTGGTGTGGCCACCCAGGTTAAATGCGAGGTTCTTGGTCAACGCCCGCAGCGTGTCGGGGTTGGCCTCGCCGTTACGCTCCGCCTCAAGCGCCTCGAGTGCGGCGTTGGCACCCTTGACGTAGTTGGCGTGGTGCTTGGAGTGGTGCAGCTCCATGATCTCGGCCGAGATGTAGGGCTCGAGCGCATCGTAAGCGTAGGGCAGGTCGGGAAGCTCGTAGACAGCCATGATCCTTAAAATTTCCTTTCGGTTGCTTTTAGCGACAGTGCCCCATGATAGGGAAACTTCCGCGCACGTGTGGCGGGGAACACCTTCGGTGCCCCGGGCGTTGGTAGGGGTATGGGATTCCTTTTTGGCACAACGCCCGAGCTTGTCGACGCCTCACGTGCCCTCCCGGGCCGGCCCGAGCCCGTGCTGGCTCACCCCCGCCCGCACGCGGTGCTCGGCACCCCTATTACGGGGCCGTGGCGTGACGGGCAGGGGCGCGTCCTCGTTGGGCTTGGGTGCTTCTGGGGCGTCGAGAAGCTGTACTGGCAGATGGAGGGCGTTGAGTCAACCTCGGTGGGCTACGGCGGGGGAATCACGCCGAACCCGACGTACCGCGAGGTGTGCACGGGGATGACGAACCACGTCGAGCTCGTCGAGGTGGTCTACGACCCCGCGAGGATCACGCTCAAGGAGCTCGTCAAAGCCGGCCTTGAGGCCCACGACCCTACCCAGGGCTTCCGCCAGGGCAACGACGTGGGCACCCAGTACCGCTCCGCCTTCTACACCGACAGCGAGGACGACGCTGAGCTCGTCCGCGGTTGGGTGGCGGCCTACGGCGAGCAGCTTGCGGGCGCGGGGCTGGGCCCGATCACGACCGAGGTGCGCGCCGGGGTGGACTACTACCTCGCCGAAGACGAGCACCAGCAGTACCTGCACAAGGTGCCGGGCGGCTACTGTCCGCACCACTCCACGGGCATCGCCTGCGGGATTTAGCGGGCCGCCTCCGGGGAGACCCAGGTGCCGGCCTCGACCATGGAGGTTTTGCGCTCGACCCAGAAGTCCGCGCCGCGGATGCCCAAGGCCTCCGGGTCGAACTGCGGGTCGAGGCCGGCCTTTTTCTGCCTGCGGTAGTCCCGCAGGCATTTCAGGGCAGGGGCCTGGATGACCAGGATGGCGAGGATGTTCAGCCAGGCGGTGGTGCCCACGCCGATGTCGCCGAGCGCCCACGCCGTGCCCGGCGTTGTGGTGGCGCCGACGTAGACGGAGACGATGACGAGGATGCGCAGGACCCAGATGATCGCGCGGCGGGCGGCGGGGGCGGCCCGGGAGACTGCCTGGATTCATATCATTCAAGCGAATGAACGTTATTCATACTAGGCGATTACCTACCGAGTGACAGAAAAAGGCGTAAAAAGCGTCCCCGGCACCACTCGGTGCTGGGGAGGGGCGTGCAACGGCCGCCGAGCAGCCTAGAAGCCGAGCAACCTAATAGCTGGGCCGCTTTCGCTTGCTGCCCGCGTGGCGCAGCTTCGTGGCGTCCTGGTGAATCCACTGGCTGATGCGGCGGAGCTCCTCGGCGTCAAGGTCGATGCCGAGCACGCCCGCCCAGTACGCCACGGCCTCGTCGTGGTAGTTGTGCCCGTGGGGGGAGACGTAGTCCTGGGAGGCGAGCTGGTCCACCCCGACCTGCCAGAACGTGATAAACGGCGCCCACCGCATGGTCGCCGGTACGTCGAGGCGCTGGGCTTTAGGGGCGGGCACCCCGCGCGAACCCGGCTCCTTGAGCCAATCGGGCGCTCGGTAGGCCAGCGCCCAATCCCACCACACCACCGGGTCGGAGGCGTGCTGGGCGAAAACCGCACGCGGCGCTTCCCACTCGTTCGCGTAGGGCCGGCCCGCGAAGTCGTGGAGGAGGTGGTCTGGGTGCGCGCAGAACCGGATGTTGCGCCCGCCATCGACAACGGGCAGGCGCTGCGGGCTGCCCTCGTCGCGCGCCGCCGTTAGCTCTCTGTGGTTGCGCGCGAAGCCTGGCACCCCTGTAACCACCCCGCCGCCCACGCGGCGGAGAAAGTCTTCGACGTTGTCGAACGCGTCCGAGACGCCGTAGGCGCCGAGCGATTCCCCCGCGATATAGAGGGTGGGGCGCTCCTGCTCGGGGATCTCATCGAGGCGGTCGCTAATGGCCTCGATGAGGAGGCGGGAGGAGCGCACGGGGGACTCCCTGTCGGCGAGGTAGGAAAATGCCGAGGGAAGGTAGGAATACTGCATGGCCACGATCGCGGTATCGCCCCCGCCGACGAACTCGAAGCCCGAGGTGAGGAAGTCGTTGATCCAGCCCGTGCCCGCCGCGGACATCACCGCGATGCGGCGGCGCGCCCAGGCGTGGGTGCGGTCCATCTCCCTCAGTGCGGCGTCCACCATCTCTTCGTAGGCGTCCTCAACGTCGCGGTCGCGGCCGAGCCCGATGAAGATACGGATGGGCTCCTTGGCGTCGCGCCCCGTGACCTCTTCGATGTCGCGCTTGCGCGGCCCCCCGGCGACGACCGCGCGTCCCTGGCGCCCCATCTTGTCCCAGGACTCCTCGGAGGCGGGGGAGCCGGAGCGTTCCGGCTCGTGCGGGCGGTCCGCGCCGGGGAGGAATTGACGGTCGAGCTCCTCGGCGCGCTTGTAGGCGCGGGAGAGGAAGCGGCGGATGACCAGGCGGTCCGTGAATATGCTGACGCCCGCCCCGGCGGCGATGATGGCCAGCGGCCACGAGGTCACGGGCGGCAGGCGGCGGCCAAAGACCTCGGCCGCCGTATCGACGACTGCCTGGAGCGCCTCGCCGAGCGCCAAGAGCGTGCCGTAGCCCAGTGTGCCCAGCGCGACGCCGATCACGGCGTTGGACTGCTTGTTGCGCGCTTGGCCGTCGACCATCTCCACCTGCGCGGCGTGGCGGCGGGTGGACTGCACGAATGCCGCGACGGTGGCCGCGCTCATTGCCCAGTGCAAGGCGGTGTTTGCCCCCTCCGCCACGCGCTCGGCTCGATCGTTCTTGCCCGCCGGGCTGGAGCGGATGATCCTGGCGAGGGTTTGGTTGGTCAGGCTCCCCGCGAGGTGGCCTGCCCCCTGGCAGATGGCGACGTTGGCGGCCACTGCCCACCAGCTGTGCGGCATGAGCGAGGGCGAGATGGCCCCCCAGGTCGCCGCCTCCGCCCCGAGCACCCCGGCGCCGTAGTTGCTGGGCAGGCGGCGCAGCCCCCGCAGGCGCAGCCCCGGCGTGAGGTCGGCCCACACCTCGACGGCGAACAGTGGCCCGGCGAGGATGCCTAGGCGTCGAAACGAATTGCGCTTCTTCGCCTCCGCGATCGCCTGGTCGATGGGCGGGGCCTCTTGGATGCGTTCGCGCAGGGCGGATATCAGGGAAAAGCGCATAGCCATACCCTGCATTGTGACAAAAAGAACGGCGGACCGCAGTGCGAGCGTGGCCCGGGTCGTCGCTCCGGTCGCGGAGGTCGCGGAGCGGTTGTAGGTTGTAGGGCGTGACCATCCTGGCGAGCAATTCCAACGATCACCTGCAAGATCCCCTCATCGTTGCGCACCGCGGGGCGTCCGGGCTCTACCCGGAGCTGACCTTCCAGGCGTTCAACGAGGCGCTGAAGATGCCCATCCACGGAATCGAGTGCGACGTTCGCCTCACCCGCGACGGCGAGCTCATCGTGTTCCACGACCCGATCCTGAGCCGCACAACCAATGGGCGTGGGCGTGTCTCCGCGACGGATTACGCTGACCTGCGCACGCTCAACGCCGGGACGAAGGACAACCCGCAGCGGATCATGCGGCTCGCCGAGCTGCTCGAGCTCATGCAGGATTACCCGGACAAGCACATCTACATCGAGACCAAGCACCCCACCCGCTACGGCCCGGAGGTCGACGAGCAGACCCTGCGCGTTTTGCACTACGCGGGCCTGCGCGAATCGGAGCGCGTACACCTTATCTCTTTTTCCCACCGTGCGATGCGCTACTTCACTGAGTTCGCGCCCGAGTTGGAGACCTTCTACCTTTTCCGGCTGCGCGAGAAGAAGTGGAACAGGGGCAATCACATGCTCTCGCGGCCTTATGGCGTAGGCCCGGCGCTGTCTCACCTGCAGGCGAAGCGGGAGCTGCTGGGGTTCCGTGGGCTGAGGACCTACACGTGGACCGTCAACCTGCCGAAGCAGATGCTGTGGTGCCGCGACAACGGTGTCGACGTTTTCGCCACTGACTTGCCGCAGCTGGCGATGGAGACGTTTGCGAAGCACCCAGTGGCCACCACCATGGTCGGGTAGCATAGGCCCCCATGGCCAAGAAGAACCGCAAGAGAGCTGACACCGCGGACCTGCCCGAGGGGATGAGTCGCCGCCAGGCCAAACTTGCCGCCCGCGCCGCCGAGCGCGCGGCCCTGCAGAAGGATCCCCGCCCGTTCGCCGGGCTCGCCGCGGAGGCGGACCTCATCGCGCTGCAGGAGTTCGTTCCCTCCGCCGTGGCACGGCTCGAGGTTGCCGGCGAGCCCGTTAACATTGTGACGGTCCTGCCCGGGGCGGGCGCTGCGTTGCGACGCTCCGAGGAAGACGGCGCCGAGCGCTTCGTCGCCCTCCAGGTCGCATCCCGCACCCACAACCCGGGCCGCGATCTCGCTTACGCGCTGCACTGGGTGCTCTCGGCAGAGCCGGGGGAGACGCTCCAATCCACGGCCGCCGACGGCACCCAGCCCGAGCTGGGCTCGCTTATCGACGCCTCCGCCACCCTCCAGATCACCGAGCACGACGATTTTTCCTGGTGGTTCCCGCAAGGCGCTGCCATCCCCGCCGAGGTGCGCCAAGCTCTTGCGAATGCGAACGACGCGGTCATCCCCTCGACGCAGATCAAGGCCGACGTTCCCGGTTCCATCTGGTGGGTCAACCCCGGCGGCGGCAAGGGGCACATCCGCTGGGTGCGCACCGACGATAACGAAAACCGAATCCTCGCGGCGCTCGCCCGCATCGCCGCGCGCGGCGAGCTCAGCGTCGGGGAGGGCAGCAAGTTCGCCGGGGTGTTTCGCACCCACGGTGTCGCGGTGCCGGTGTGGGACGTCGATCCGGCCGTCGATGCGGCCTCCTACGCCGGTGCGCTCCAGGAGCTGGAGACGAAGATCGCTGCCGAGTACGACAATGACGCCCAGCTCAGCGCCGATGAGCGCAAGCAGCTCGACAACATCAAGTCGCGGCAGGTGACGATTTAGGGGGGGGGCTTGCGTCACCCGCTGTTCCCCCACCTTTTCCGCCGAGAGCACCGCATGTTCATGCGCGCTGCCCAACTTTGCGCGCATCGCACATAAGACGGTGGCGATTCCCGCGGTGAATGACGCACCGGGCCCCGTTTCTCCCGCCGCGTCCAGGGGACGCAGGACAAAACCCAACTTCAGGGAGGTGGGGCTCGCCGCCGCGCTCATCGCCCCGGACCTCAGGGCAGCACGATTTACCTGCGGCCCGCCACCGGAGGCGCGCTGTGCTTCCACCCCGGGACCGAGATCAACTACGACTACCTCTGACCCCTAAGCCGCGTACACCTTCTTGCCCGCCACCCAGGTCTGCCACGTCAGCGGCATCCCGGGGCGATAGGCCAGGTCGATGGCGCTGGCGGTGTCGAGCACGTGCAGGTCCGCTGCCGCGCCGGGCACCAGCGTGCCCTTGGCGGGGCGGCCTTGCGGGTCCTTGCCCTCACCCACGTCATGGCGGCGCAGGGCTTTGGCTCCTCCGGTGGTTGCGGCGGCGATCGCTTCGTCGAGGGAGAGGTGCTGCTGCAGCACCGCGGTGGTGACGCAGAAGTTCATCGCCGAGGTGTACGAGGTGCCGGGGTTGAGGTTGGAAGCGATGGCGACGGTCACGCCGGCGTCGATAAGCGTGCGTGCCGGCGCGAGCTTCTCGCGGGTCGACAGGTCGCAGGCGGGCAATACCGTGGCCACCGTCTCCGAGCCGGCGAGCAGCTCGATGTCGGACTCGGTGAGGTGGTTGACGTGGTCGACGCTGGCCGCCCCGAGCTCTACGGCCAGGCGCACGCCCGGGCCCTCGCCGAGCTGGTTGCCGTGCACGCGCAGGCCCAAGCCCGCGCTGCGTCCGGCCTCGAGCACGCGGCGCGACTGCTCCTCTGTGAACGCGCCGCGCTCGCAGAACACGTCGATCCACTGCACGTGATCGCGCACGGCCTCGAGCATGGGGCCTGTGACCTCGTCGACGTAGGCCTCCGGGTCGGCACCTGGCGGGACGAGGTGCGCGCCGAGGAAGGTGACGTCGCCGACGTGGCGCGCGGCCACCTTCGCGGCCTCCGCTTCGGATGTGACGTCCAGGCCGTAGCCGGTTTTCGTCTCAAAGCTGGTGGTTCCGCCCGCGTGGCCTGCGGCGACGCGCTCGGCCACCAGGGCGTCGAGACGCGCCGTGCTGGCCGTGCGGGTCGCCTCCATGGTCACCGCGATCCCGCCGGCGGCGTAGGACTTTCCCGCCATGCGCGCCTCGAACTCGTCTGCGCGGTTGCCGTCGAAGACCATGTGGGTGTGCGAGTCCACCCAGCCGGGCAGCACCGCGCGCCCGCCGAGGTCAACGGTCTCCTCGGCGGGCGGGGCTTGGTCAGCGGGCCCGACCCACTCGATCACCCCGTCGCGGGCAACCAGCGCGGCGTTTGTGATCGTGCCCAGGGTAGAGACGGTGCGAAGTTCCGAGATCCCGGTAAACAAAGTAGCCATGCCGGAAACCCTAGTCGCGGGCCTGGAATTTCATCGGGATGCGCACGCCGCGCTCCTCGGCCACCTCGTGGGCGCGGGTATAGCCGGCGTCCACGTGGCGGATCACGCCCATGCCCGGGTCGTTGGTCAGCACGGCCTTGAGCTTCGCCTCGGCGAGCTCGGTGCCGTCGGCCACCGTGACCTGGCCGGTGTGGATGGAGCGGCCCATGCCGACGCCGCCGCCGTGGTGGATGGACACCCAGGTCGCGCCGCCGGCCACGGCCGTCATGGCGTTGAGCAGCGGCCAGTCCGCCACGGCGTCGGTGCCATCCAGCATCGCCTCCGTCTCGCGGTAGGGCGAGGCCACGGAGCCGGAATCGAGGTGGTCGCGGCCGATGACGATGGGGGCCTTGACCTTGCCCTCCTTGACGAGGTTGTTAAAGATCACCCCGGCCTTGGCGCGCTCGCCGTAGCCGAGCCAGCAGATGCGGGCGGGCAGGCCCTCGAACTCGACGTACTCTTCGGCGGCATCGAGCCACTGGTGCAGGTGCTCGTTGTCGGGGAAGGCCTCCTTGATGGCCTGGTCGGTGACCTTGATGTCCTCCGGGTCGCCGGAGAGCGCCACCCAGCGGAAGGGGCCGAGGCCCTCGCAGAACAGCGGGCGGATATAGGCAGGCACGAAGCCGGGGAACTCGAAGGCGCGGGTGTAGCCGGCCTTGCGGGCCTCGTCGCGGATCGAGTTGCCGTAGTCGAACACCTCGCAGCCTTCGTCCTGAAACTCCACCATCGCCTGGACCTGGGTGGCCATCGCCTCGCGTGCCTTCTTGGTAAAGGTGGTGGGATCGGCGGCGGCCTCGGCGTGCCAGTCAGCGAACGCGATCTCGGAGGGCAGGTAGCTCAACGGGTCGTGCGCGGAGGTTTGGTCGGTGACAATGTCCACGGTGAGCTCGCCGGCGCGGTGGCGGCGCAGGATCTCGGGGAAGACCTCGGCGGCGTTGCCGACGTAGCCCACCGACAGCGCCTGTTTGGTCTCCTTCGCCTCGGTGACCAGGCGGATCGCCTCATCCAAATCGGTGGTGACGCGATCGAGGTAGCGCTTTTCCTGGCGGCGGCGCAGGCGGGACTCGTCGACGTCGACAATAAGGCAGGCCCCGCCGTTGAGGGTGACGGACAGAGGCTGCGCCCCGCCCATGCCGCCGCAGCCGCCAGTCAGCGTCAGCGTGCCGGCGAGCGTGCCGCCGAAACGCTTCTTGGCCACGGCGTAGAAGGTCTCGAAGGTTCCCTGCAGGATGCCCTGGGTGGCGATGTAGATCCAGGACCCGGCCGTCATCTGGCCGTACATCATCAGCCCCTCGTCTTCGAGTGCACGGAAGTGCTCCCAGGTGGCCCAGTCGCCGACGAGGTTGGAGTTAGCGATGAGCACGCGCGGGGCCCACTCGTTGGTCTTGAACACGCCGACGGGCTTGCCGGACTGCACCAGTAGGGTCTCGTCGGATTCAAGCTCGCGCAGCGTATCGACGATCGCGTCGAACGCCTCCCAGCTCCGCGCGGCGCGCCCGGTCCCGCCGTAGACGACGAGCGTGTCGGGGTGCTCGGCGACCTCCGGGTCGAGGTTGTTGTGCAGCATGCGCAAGGGCGCCTCTGTCTGCCAGGACTTCGCGGAGATCTCGGTGCCGCGGGGTGCGCGGACCTCGCGCGCGCCCTCGGACCAGTTCTTTTCTGCCATGTGGCCTCCTTCCGGGTTCGGTGCTGCGCCTGCGCGGCTCGGGCCGGTTTCCCGGGGCTGTCCCCTCCGCCGCGTCGGCGCTGTGACACATCTCATGTCTGGCGTTGACCGTAGCGGGCGGGGCGCGTGCGGTTGATGGAGAAAACCGGGCGGGTGTCTCGTATATGAGACTTTGCTAGCGCAGCTCGCCCACCGCTGCCTCGACGGCCTCGACGTAGCTGCCGTCCTTGACCAGGGCGACGGAGTGCTCGATCTCGGGGGAGAGATAGCGGTCGGTGCCCGGGCCGTCGACACGCTCGCGCAGAACGTCGATCGCCGCCTTGGTGCCCGGGGCGGGGGCGGCGCCGCGCATGTCGATCGCGCGCGCCGCGGTGAGGATCTCGATGGCCAGAACCCGCTGCAACCCGTCGACGCTGCGGCGCAGCTTGCGCGCCGCCGACCAGCCGAGCGAGACGTGGTCTTCCTGCATCGCCGAGGACGGGATCGAGTCCGCCGAGGCCGGGTTCGCGTTGCGCTTGAGCTCGCTGACGATGCCGGCCTGCGTGTACTGCGCGATCATGTGTCCGGAATCCACGCCGGGGTCGTCGGCAAGGAAGGCGTTGAGCCCGCGGTTGCGCGCGGTGTCCAGGAAGCGGTCCGTGCGGCGCTCGCTTATCGACGCCAGATCGGCGACCACAATGGCCAAAAAGTCCAGCGCGTAGGCCACGGGCGCGCCGTGGAAGTTACCGTTGGAGCTGACCCGGCCGTCGAGCGCCACGACGGGGTTGTCCACGGCCGACGCGAGCTCGCGGCCCGCCACCAGCTCGGCGTGCGCGATAGTGTCGCGGAACCCGCCGGCGACCTGTGGCGCGCAGCGCACCGAGTAGGCGTCCTGGACCTGCTTCTGCTTGAACTCCGTAGCCGCGGCGTCAAGGATCTCCGAGCCGTGGGCCACCGCGCGGATGTTGGCGGCGGCGTCGGCCTGGCCCGGGTGCGGGCGCAACTTTTGCAGGTCATCGGCGAAGACGGTGAGCGTGCCGGTCAGCCCCTCCACGGTCATGGCGGTGGCGATGTCGGCCACCTTGGCGGCCTCCCGCAGGTCCGTGATGGCCAGGCAGAGCTGGCCGAGCATGCCGTCGGTGCCGTTGATCAGCGCCAGGCCCTCCTTCTCCTTCAGCGCGAGCGGCTCGATGGAGGCGTCGCCAAGCGCCTGCGCCGCGGGGACGATCTCCCCGCCGTTGACGCGCACCTCGCCCTCGCCGAGCAGGGCCAGGGCGCAGTGGGCGAGAGGTGCGAGGTCGCCGGAGCAGCCGAGCGAGCCGTACTCGCGCACGACCGGGGTGATGTGCGCGTTGAGCACGGCGGCGTAGGTTTCCACGACCACCGGGCGTACGCCGGTGCGCCCGGTGCACAGGGTGGACAGGCGCAGCAGCATCAGCGCGCGGATCACCTCCTGCTCCACCTCCGGGCCGGAGCCGGCGGCGTGGGAGCGCACGAGGGAAAGCTGCAGCTGAGCGCGCATCGCCTCGGGGATGTGTCGGCGTGCCAGTGCGCCGAAGCCGGTGGAGATGCCGTAGACGGGGGTCGGGTCGTTGGCCAGCTCCTCGATGCGGTCGCGGGTGGCGGCGACCTCCTCGAGAGCGGCCGGGTCGATCTCGACGGAGGCGCCGTAGCGGGCGACGGCAACGACCTCATCGATGGTGAGCGCGCCGATGCCGACGGTGACGGTGGAGGGGTACGTGGTGGTCATGGCTGTCCTTTGCGTTTGTAGGAATGCGTGCGTGAACCGGCCCTACGCGGGGCCGGAGTTGTTCAAACGCGCGACAGCCAGACGCGACGGGGATAAGTGTAGCCGGTGGGTGGGGTGGGGCGCTAGGGGGGGGTTAGGCCTGCAACGAAGCTAAAGTCGATTCCAATTTATCCAACACCTTGGAGGTCGGAAGGCGCTCCAGAAATGATCGCAGGTCCCGGTCGAGCATGGAGCCGAGGTCTAGGCAGGATTGATGGCATTCGCGTGGAGTTAGCCGGGTTTCAGTGCCGGTTATTGGAACGCCCTTCGGGGCCAAGGACTCGTGGTGGGCGATTCTGTTTCGTATCTGTCTCACCGGGAAAACCTTCGTATATACCCATTGGCGGGTGAGCCCTTGGTTCTCGAAATCAGGGTCCTGTTGGCGGGCGAGATTTCGAGCTCCAGGGAAGACAAGTTACCCGTTCAGCGGACTGGCTGCGGAGGGTTTTTCTATGGGGCTTAGGAGAGGTGTGTGCGAACGGGTGTGCCAGCCCCACCAAAAAACTTCCCCGCCACCCGTCGCGCAGCGGCCGACAGGCGGCCCACCACCTCTGCGCGTTGGTCATCGTCCCTGGACCCGGCAGGAAACGTCGCTGCGAGCGCGGCAGCGGGGCGTCCCAAGTGGTCGAGCACGGCCACGGCCACCGTCTCCTGGCCGCGCGAGACCTCTTCGCGCTCCTCGTCCCACCCGCGTTGACGCGCCGCTATAAGGCGGTCCTTCCCCTCCCGGTATGCGCGCTGCTCGCCCGAGGCGGAGAACACGGCCTTGACCTCCGCCTCGGGCAGGTGCGCGACCATGATCCGCCCCGAGGCGGTGGACAAAGCGGGAAGGCGCACTCCGACCTCGGTGACCAGGGAGACCGCCTTGGGGGCGCGGGCCTCGTGGAGGTAGACGACCTCGGAGCCGGCCATGCGCGAGAGGTGTGTAGACCCTCCGACAAACACCGCGATGGCCTTTAAGTCTTTTGCGGCCAGGCGCACCAGGGGTTGCTGGGTGGTATACGCCGCGGACATCCGGTAGGCGGCCAGGCCCAGACCGTAGGTGCCGGGGTTGGAGAGGTGCACCACGAAACCGGAGGCCTCCAGCTCGCGCAGCAGGTGGTAGGTGGAGGAGCGGGGAAGATCCAATTCGCGTTGGATGCGGGCGGCGGATAAGGGGGCGTCGCTCAGCGAAAGCAGCGTGAGGATGCGCAGCGCGTTGCGGGCAGCGGGTACTTGGGGCATACGACGAGTCTCGCATGTGAGACAGGGCAAAGAAAGACAAATCACAGTAAGAGGAAAACGTGTCTTAGACTTCCCAGCCATGACAACGATTCAGCCCAGTGGCACCCCGGTCCACACCGAGGGACGCGGCCTGACCTCGCGCCACCTCCACTTCATCGCGCTCGGTTCCGCCATCGGCACCGGGTTGTTCTACGGCTCCGCCGGCGCCATCCAGGCCGCCGGCCCGTCGGTCCTGCTGGTCTACCTGCTCGGCGGCGCCGTGGTGTACTTCGTGCTGCGCGCGCTCGGCGAGATGGCCGTGCGCCACCCCGTGCGCGGCTCGTTCGCGGAATACACCCGAGCCCACCTGGGTGGAGCGGCGGGCTTCCTCACCGGGTGGATGTTCGCCTTCGAAATGGTGATTGTGGCCATGGCGGACCTCACCGCCATTGGCATCTACATGGGCTTTTGGTTCCCGGACGTCTCGCGCTGGGTGTGGATTGTCGTGGCGCTATTGATCGTCGGCGCAGCGAATGTGGCGTCGACACGCGTGTTCGGCGAGCTGGAGTTCTGGTTCACCATCGTCAAGGTCGGCGCGGTGGTGGCGATGATCGCCGCGGGCGCGGCCGTGCTCATTTTCGGGTTGTCCAACGCGGAGACTACGGGCCCGGCCAACCTCATCAATGAGGGCGGGTTCTTCCCCAACGGTATCTCCGGCATGGCGGCATCCTTCATCCTCGTGCTCTTCGCCTTCGGCGGCACCGAGATCATCGGCGTGGCCGGCACCGAGGCCGATGAACCATCGCGCGCGATCCCGAAGGCGATTAACACCGTGCCCGCGCGCATCCTGCTGTTCTACGTGCTCGCGATTCTGATCATCTTGATGATCAACCCCTGGCACACCATCACCGGCGAGGAATCGCCGTTCGTGCAGATCTTCACTGCGCTCGGCGTGAACTGGGCCGCCGCCCTACTTAATGTCATCGTGATCACCGCAGCCCTGTCAGCCATCAACGCCGACATCTTCGGCGCCGGCCGCGTGCTCACAGGGCTAGCCAACCAGCGCCTCGCCCCGCAGGTGATGTCTAAGACGGTGCGCGGTGTGCCGGTGATGACTACGGTGATCCTGCTGGCCGTGCTGATCGTCGGGGTGGTGCTCAACGCCGTCATCCCCGAGTCCGTCTTCGCGCTGATCGCCGCGCTGGCCACCTTCGCCACCATCTTCGTCTGGGCAATGATCCTGCTCGCCCACCTGGCCTCCCGGCGCCGCATGACCCCGTCCGAGGCGGCGGAGCTTGAATACCGCGTCCCGTTTTGGCCGGTGGGGCAGTACTTCGCCCTGGCGTTCATCCTCTTCACCTTCGGCGTGATGGCGTGGCAGCCGGACTTCCGCACCCCTCTGGCCGTGGGTGTGGTCTTCAGCGTCGCCTGCATCGCCATGTACTACGCCACCGGCCGCCACAAGGTCGAGGGTGTGAACAACCCCGTGCCCGGTGGGTACGCGCCCGCGCGCGATGGCGCATAGTCTAGGGCGCATGAACACCGTTACCGCGCCGCTGTACGTCCCCGCCGGAAAGTGGAGCGGGCGTGACGACGGCCCCGGGCCCGAGCACGCCCGCTGGCACAGCGTGATCTCCTCTGAAGCGCCCGCCGGCGGTGTCGCGCTGATCGGGTTTGCCTCCGACGAGGGTGTGCTGCGCAACGGCGGGCGCCAGGGCGCTGCCGCCGGGCCCGAGGCGCTGCGCACCGCGCTCGGTAGCCTGGCCATCCACGACGACGCCCCGCGCATCGACGCCGGCACCGTGACCACCCAGGGCGACGACCTTGAGGGCGCCCAGGCGGAGCTCAGTACGCGCGTGACAGAGCTGGCCTCCGCCGGACACCTGGTCGTCGTCCTCGGCGGCGGCCACGAGACCTCGTTCGCCTCCCACCGCGGGGCGCGCGAGGCGCTGGGCGATATGAGCGTGATCAACTTCGACGCCCACTTCGACCTGCGCGAGGCAGACCGGCCCACCTCCGGCACGCCGTTTCGGCAGATCGCCCGGCTTGCCGGCGACGCCTTCAACTACTCGGTGCTCGGCATCTCCCGGCCCAACAACACCAAGGTGCTCTTCGACGCCGCCGCAACTCTCGGGGTGCGCACGGTGTTAGACACCGAGCTGGAGGCGCTGAGCCTCAGCGAGTGCGCCCACCTCGCCCTCGACAGCGTTGAGGGCCAGCGCCCGATCCACTTGAGCATCGACCTCGACGTCCTGCCCGCCTACGTCGCCCCGGGCGTGTCCGCCCCCGCGGGCCTGGGCGTGGCGCTGGAGAAGATTCGCGCGATGGCCGTCGCCGTCGCCGGCACCGGGCGCCTCGGCCTTGTCGACGTCGTCGAGCTCAACCCCGCCTTCGACATCGATGGCCGCACGGCAAAAACCGCGGCGCGGCTTATCGACGACATCGTGGCCGCGCACCTGGCGGCGGGCGGTAGCTAGACAATCAAGTGCGCGACCGGGACCGTGATAAGCACGGTAAGCAGGACTCGGATAAACCAGATAGTGATCATCTGGACGATATTGAGTGGGATATCAGTGGCTAGCACCGCCGGTACCATGGCTGAAAAGAAGAAGATTTGGCTGACGCAGACCACAGCGATGGTGAATTTCAGCACCATATCGCTGGAATCGGCCATCAGCGTTGCAGGTAAAAACATCTCCGCCAAACCTGCCGCGAGTGCCCCGGACGTCTCCCAGGGGGTGGGCAGGCCGAGCGCCCACACCACGGGGTAAAAGACGGCTCCGAGGATGCTAAACGCCGGGGTGTAGGTGGCTACCGTAAGGCCGATGACGCCTACGGCCATGATTCCCGGCAGGATTTGGATGACCATGGTTAGTCCGTCACGGAAGTTGTTCCAGACGACCGTGCGCAACGGGTCGGCCTTGCTCAGCTCGGCCATCGCCTCGTCCCATGCGGCGCGGGTCCTGTTGCCGGTGATCGTCTTTTCGGGCTTCGGTTCGCTTCCCGGGTAGTAGTCGGCGGAGATTCGCGACAGGGGTGGAACCCGCACCGTGATTGCGGTGACAACAAACGTGATTACAAAGGTGGCAAGGAAGTACGTGGTCCAGTGATCCATCAGGTCCAAGGTGCGCGCGACAATCACCATGAAGGTGGCGGAGACGGTGGAAAACCCGGAGGCGACAATCGCGGCCTCTCGGCCCGTGTAGCTGCCCGACCTGTACATGCGGTCGGTGATTAAGAGCCCGAGGGAGTAGGAACCGAGGAAGGACGCCACGGCGTCGACCGCCGACTTTCCGGGGGTGTGAAATACGGGCCGCATGATCGGCTGGACAAGAACGCCGATGAACTCCATGAGGCCGAAACCCACGAGTAGGCCCAGGAAGACTGCGCCGACGGGAATGAGCAGGCCAATGGGAATGACGAGCTTCTCCAGCACGAAGGGGCCGATCTGAGGGTTGAACAGGAAGGCTGGGCCCCGCCCGATAACCAGCATCGCGGAAATGATCACCGCCAGGGCGCTGAGGAAGGCGAAGACAGTGCGTGTGGTGTCCTCCTTCCACCGCCCGGTAGCAAATTGGTACAGCGCGCCCGCGGTGACTGCGGCGAGGGCGAGAAACCGTGCGCCCTCGCCGAGCGCGGCCGTAATCCACCTCACGATGTGATCGAGCAAGATCGTGCTGGTTCCGCCCAGGGTGAAGGGGACGAAGAACGCGACAACACCGACGGCGCTGTAGACAAAGAGGCGCCACCTGTGTCGAGGTGCGCGGGTGTCGGGAGATCGGTGGTCCATGGGGGGGGGCACAGCTCCTTTCGCCGGGGATTAACTCGAAGCTAAGAGGATGCAGGCCTGCCGGGGAGCTGGTTTACCGGGCTGGTGTCTCAGATGCCAGATCGTCCCAGTTGCCGGAAAAAATTCCCCAAAACTGCCTTTCAACCGACAGGTAAGGGTCTAGGATGATCCGCAACGTTCACTTCGGGCGTTGTAAAGGCAGGGAGTCCTTCGCCGGTGCTGAGGCCGCCGGGCGGGGGATCCCTTCGGCATTCCCGGGAGGGAGACACCCCAATGGATGGGATAATTGAAACACTCAACGGCCTGATCTGGTCGAACTGGCTCGTGTACCTGTGCCTCGGTGCGGGCGCGTACTTCACTATCGTCACGCTGTTCCTGCAGATCCGCTGCATTCCCGACATGATCAAGCAGATCTCGCAGGGGGAGAAGTCCGAATCTGGCATCTCCTCGTTCCAATCGCTGATGATCTCACTTGCCGGCCGCGTCGGTGTGGGCAACATTGCAGGTGTTGCCACTGCCATCGCGTTCGGCGGCCCTGGTGCGGTGTTCTGGATGTGGCTCGTCGCCCTGATGGGCTCCGCGACCTCCTTCGTGGAATGTACGCTCGCCCAGATCTACAAGGAGAAAGATCGCGACACCGGTGAGTACCGTGGCGGGCCGGCATTCTACATCGAAAAAGCAGGCGCGCACACCAAGGCGCGCTCCTTCGCCCTGGTCTACGCCGTGATCTTCGCCATCTGCATGATCCTGGCCACCTCCTACTTCCTGCCCGGCATCCAGGCCAATGGTGTGGCCGCGGCCGTCGAGAACGCGTGGACGGTGCCGACCTGGATCTCCGGGATTGCCATGGTGGTGCTACTCGGCATCATCGTCATCGGTGGCGTGAAGCGCATCGCCACCTTCGCCTCGCTGGTTGTGCCCGTCATGGCGGTCATCTACATCCTGGCCGCCCTGTGGATTCTGTTCTCCAACGCGAGCCAGATCCCCGAGGTCTTCGGCCTCATTTTCCGCTCCGCGTTCGACCGCGAGGCGATGTTTAGCGGCATGCTCGGTGCCGCAATCCTCTGGGGCGTCAAGCGCGGCATCTACTCCAACGAAGCCGGCCAGGGCACAGGACCGCAGTCCGCGGCCGCGGCCGAGGTCTCCCACCCGGCCAAGCAGGGCTTCGTGCAGGCCTTTGCCGTCTACGTCGATACGCTGTTCGTGTGCTCGGCAACGGCGTTCATCATCATCTCCACCGACATGTACAAGGTTTTCGAGGGCCAATCCGAGGACGGTGCGGTGCGCTACGCGGGTTCGCTTCCCGACGGCATCGACGTCGGCCCGGGATTCGTCCAGGAAGGCATGAACACGGTTGCACCGGGAATCGGCCCCTCGTTTGTTGCCCTCGCAATCATGTTTTTCGCTTTCACCACGGTGCTGGCCTACTACTACCTCGCCGAGGTTAACTTCGCCTACCTCAACCGATGGGTCCACAGCGACGTGGCGCGCCGCGCGATCATCTGGGTGCTGCGCTTGCTCATCCTCATCTCGGTTTACATCGGCGCAACCACCACCCCGGGTACCGCCTGGGCGCTTGGTGATATCGGTGTCGGCGCCACCGCGTGGTTGAACATCCTCGCCATCCTGGTCATCCAGGGACCGGCACTGAAATGCCTGTGGGATTACCGCCGCCAGAAAAAGGCCGGCCTCGACCCGCAGTTCGACCCGGAGGCCTTGGGTATCAAGGGCGCAGACTACTGGGTGGAGCGCAAGCGCGAAATGATCGCAGCCGGCACCTGGCAGCAGCAGGCTGCAGGTGACGCAGAGACGGGCCGCTCCGGTGGCTCGACGGTGGTCACCTCCTAGCCAGCGCCGACCAAAAAACCGCATGGGAAGACCTCAGCGATATTTCGGGAGCGCTTCAGGGCTCCTAACCCCACTGAGGTCTTCGAGGTAGGTGTGGCTAGCGCAGGGAGGAAAACAGCGCCTCGGCGGCGGCATCGTCCCACAGGATGACGCTTCCGACCTCGGTGTCGGTAAATCCTCCGAGCGGCACGGTCTCCGTCGCGATCCCGCCGCGCATCGCCAGCGCCACCCGGGCGAGGTCCCAGATGTGGTCGCCGGTGTTGACCGTAAACATCTTCGGCAGCGCGAGCGCCAGAGGGATCGAGCGCAGCGGGTTGAGCAGCACGCGTGGCGACGTCACCGCGCTCACAATTGCGGAGAGGAACTCGCGCTGGCGCCCGACGCGATCGAGGTCGCCTTGGGCGGTGGCGCGCGTGCGCACGTAGCCCAGGCCGGTCGCCCCGTCCATCTTCTGGCAACCAGGCTCGACGGACAGGTTCGCCAGTGGGTCCTGGATCGGCTCGGTGACGCAGATGTCCACCCCGCCGATCGCGTCGACGACGCCGGCGAGGCCGCCCATGCCGATCTCGGCGTAGCGGTCCACGCGCAGCCCGGTGTTCTGTTCGACCGTCGCGGCGAGCAGCTTCGGCCCGCCGTAGGCGAAGGATGCGTTGATCTTGTCCATCCCGTACCCGGGGATCTCCACGTAGGAGTCGCGCGGGATGGAGATCAGCGTGGCCTTGCCCGATCGCGGCAGGTGCAGCAGCATGATGGTGTCGGTGCGACCCACCCCGAGGTCGCCACCGGTGCCGTAGCGGGCGATGTCTTCCTCGCTCAAACCCTGGCGCGAGTCGGAGCCGACCAGCAGCCAGTTCGTTCCGGCGGTGTTGGCGATCCGCTCGTCGGGCAGGGCGTCGACGCGGGCGAGTCGGGCGTCGATAAGCACGAGCGCGGCGACGGCGATTGCGAGCAGCAGCGCGATGAGGGAAAAGCAGCCGGGCGCTCTGCGGCGCCTGCGCGGGCGCGGGGGCGCAGGCGGGCGCGGGGCGGTGCGCACCCGCGAGCGCGAGACCTGGAGCGGTGCCGGCGCCGGCTCGGGTTGGCGCGGGGGCAGCTGGGGCGGGCGCCGCGGCACGTAGCTCGGCTGCTCCACGCGGGTGTGCTCGTAGCGCCGGGTCGGCTCCGCTGGGCGCTGCGCGGGGTACTGCGTCGGGCGCTGCGCGGGGTACTGCGTTGGGCGCTGCGTTGGGCGCTGTGCCGGGGGCTGTGTGCCGGTCACGCGGCGGCGCACCGGGCGGCCGTAGCGGTCGACGATGGGTTTTCCGTCCTTGCCTAGCACGTAATCCCCCAGGTTGTCCCTGGGGTCGTTCGAGTGAGGAGAGGTCGGCATGGGAAGCAGTCTAGCCCGGCTTTATTCCCAACCAGGAAAGGTCTAAGGCAAGGTAGCCGAGATATGCCACGGCGTCGATAAGGAAGTGCGCGAGGATGAGCGGCCATATCTTGCCCGTGCGGTGGAAGAAGGAGGCGAAGACCACCCCCATGACGATGTTGCCGAAACCCGCAGATACCCCCTGGTAGAGGTGGTAGCTGCCGCGCAGGACCGCCGAGGACGCGATCGCCGCCGCCGGGTGCCACCCCAGCTGCCGGAGCCTTACGACAAACCAGGTAACGACGACCGTCTCCTCCGCAAAGGCGTTCGCGAACGACCAGATGAGCAGCGTGGGCACCTGCGTGGTTTCGGTGGCGGGCACGACCTCCTTTGACCAGCCCATGTGCACCGCCGTGACGTAGAGGGCGAGCCCGGGGATCCCGATGAGCGCGGCCAGGCCCGCGCCCCACAGCCAGTCGCGACCCCGGGGGTGCGGCAGGCGCTCGCCGAGGAGGTAGAGGGCGAGCGCTCCCCAGGAGAGAAGCGAGGCCGCCGAGCAGACCTGCAGCGCGAGGTCGAGCCAGCTAATAGTTGACGCGGTGCCGTTGAGGGTGACCTTTTGGAGGTTGAGGGCAGGGGCGGCCACGTAGGCGTCGATAAGCTTGAGGATGGAGCGTACCCCGGACAGGCCGAAGGTGACGGCGAGGACGATGAGGATCTCCAGGCGGATCCGCGCCGGGCGCGTTGACATGCAGTAACTTTAAGGCATGAACCGCATCGCTTTCCTGGGGCCGCACGGAACGTTTACCGAAGAAGCAGTGTGGGCATTCGGGCTCGACGATGCCGAGCTCATCCCCGCCGACTCGCCGTCCGCTGCGCTTCGGATGGTGCGCGCGGGCGAGGCGGACCGGGCGGTGGTGGCCATCGAGAACTCCGTCGACGGCGCGGTGACCTCGACTGCCGACGCGCTCATCGAAGACCACGGGGTGCAGATCTACGGCGAGACCGAGCTCGAAATCTCGTTTTCCATCATGACGCGCCCGGGCGAGCGGCTCGAAGACTCCGAGACCTTTGCCACCCACCCGGTCGGCTACCAGCAGGTGAAAAACTGGGTGGCCGCACACGCGCCACGGGCGGAGTTCCGCGCGGCATCCTCGAACGCGGCTGCCGCCGAGATGGTCGCCCGGGGGCAGGCCGATGCCGCCGCCGCGCCCGCGCGCGCCGCCGAGCTCTACGGGCTTACGGTCCACGCGCGCGGGGTGGCCGACCGGCAGGCGGCGCGCACCCGCTTCGTGCTCGTCGGCCCGCGCGGGGTGCCCACCGCGCGCACGGGCACAGACCGCACGTTCGTCGCCTTCCAACTTCCCAATGAGCCGGGCACCCTCGTCGGCGCGCTCCAGGAGTTCGCCTACCGCGGCGTCGACTTAAGCCGCATCGAATCGAGGCCGACCGGGCAAGCGCACAGCACGTACAATTTCTTCGTGGAGCTCGTCGGCCACATCGAGGACACCCCCGTCGCGGAGGCGCTGCGCAGCCTCTACCTGCGCGCGAGCGAAATTACCTATCTGGGGTCGTGGCCCCGCGTCGACGAGCCTGGCGGCAAGCCGATGATCGACGCCGCACGGCTCGGCGCGGCGCAGGACTGGGTCCAACGGGCACGGGAAGGCAAGTAGATGCTGATTTTGCTCAGGCACGGGCAAACCACCTCCAACGTCGGGCGCTACCTGGATACGGCGCTGCCCGGCGCGGAGCTCACCGACCTTGGCCGCAGCCAGGCAGCGGCCGCCGGCGAGGAGATCATGTCTGCCTATCGCCCCGCGCGGGTGGTGACCTCCCAGGCGCTAAGGGCCCGCCAGACCGGGCGGATCGCCTTCGGCGCGCACTTCGCGGACATCCCCGCCCTGCCGGGGCTCCACGAGGTTCAGGCGGGCCGCTTTGAGATGCACAACACGCTCGAGGCCCACGCCGCCTACCACGGCGCGTTTGCCGGATTCTACCGGCGCGATCTCGCCGCGCTTATCGACGGCGGGGACTCCCTCGCCGTCTTCCTCAACCGCTACCGCTCCTCCCTGGAGCCCTACGTAAGCGAGGCCGGCGACACAGTCGCCGTCTCCCACGGCGGGGCGATCAGGGCGTTCGCGGCCAACGCCTGCGATGTCGACCCCGAGTTCGCCCAGGCGGCCTACCTGCCCAACTGCCACTACCTGGTCATCGACCCGGTGGGCGAGTTCGGCTCGTGGCGGGTGGTGAAGTGGGGCGAGCACGCACTGTGAGGCAGGGGCGGCCGGCTAGCCCCACCCGAGGGCGTGAAGGCCTTCTTCGTCGATGCCGAAATAGTGCCCGACCTCGTGGAAGACGGTGATCCTCACCTGCTCGCGCAGCTCCTCGACGCTGCCGCAAACCGCCTCGTGGGCGTCTTTGTAGATAAAGATTGCCTCCGGCAGGTAGCCGGTGTGGTTGGCGTGCTGCTCGGTGCGCGGCACGCCCTCGAACAACCCCAGCATCGTCGGGTCGTCCGGGTTGAAGTCGCGGGCTAGGACCACGAGGTTATCCATCGCGCGGGCGAAGGACTCGGGCAGCTCGTCGAGGGCGTCGTTAATGATCTCCTCGAACTCCTCCGGGGTGGCGAGCATGACCTACTGCGCCGGGGCTGGGGCAGGCGCCGGGGCGGGGGCCGGAGCGCTGGCGGATTCGCGCAAGGGGCGGCGCTCGGGGCGCTCGGGGGGCGGGTTGCCGTCGATACGCAAGCCCCCGCGTCCGTCTTTCGCCGAGCCCGTGAGGCTGGCGAACTGGCCGTTATTGGCGTAGACGAGCGCGCAGTTGACGCTCTTGCTTCCGCCCTCCCAGGCGGCGGGGGAGTGCGTCGTCCAAAACGGCTGCAGAGCGATCTGGTAGAGGTTTTCCTCCCCGCCGAGGTAGTCGTGGGCGGCGGTCGTGCAGACATCCCCGAGGTGCTTGTCCTGCTCCTCCACGCTCGGCGTGTGGTCGGGGAAGACCTCGGCGAGGGGGACGATCGAGGTCACCTCGAGGTGGTGCGGCTGCGCGCAATCGACGACGCTCAGCGTGTTCGCCGCGTCGGTCGAGGCGCACTGCCCCAGATCGAGCACGCGCGCCTGGTCCTGCTCCGCGACGCGGCCCGTCGTGAGCACCGGGGTGCCGGTCGAGTCGGTAACCTGCAGGCCGCAGAGCATCGTGCGGTCCCCGCGCGCCCACGCCTCGGCCGGGGGCAGGATGGAGGCGATGGAGTAGCGCCCGTTGGGGTCGAAGACGCCCGAGAGGTAATTCACGGTCGCCGCGCCGCAGAGCTCCTCGCGCAGCTGCGCCTGCCTCGTCTGGCTCGGCATGGCGGCGTCCTCGCCGAACTCGGAGGTGGGAAACGCCGCGAGGTCCTCGCGGGTGGAGACCTCGAAGCGGTGCTCCTGGTCGCAGGAGGTCTGCTCGAACGCCTTCACCGCCCCGTCCGGCCCGACCTGCCAGGTCAAGCACGCCGATTCGTCGGCGGTGGTAAAAGGTGACACGCGGGTCGAGGCGCTAGGCTGCGCCGCGCTCGTCGAGCCCGAACTGGCGCTTGCCGCACTGCCCCCCGCGGCAGGGCCCTGCGGCGCCGTGCGATCGGAGACGGCAGCGTAGGACCCGGCCGCCACGGCACCCGCCACGACGGCGACGAGGATAGAGCGCAGGCCTGCTGATGTCGAAACCATGCGATCTATTGTGCCTCATAGGGGCCGCGGGGCGGTCCTGGCCACCCGCGTGGTCAGGTGGTAGCGGTCGCTGCGGTAGAGCGATGAGCACAGCTCGACGCGGCGATCCCCGCTGCGCGCGAAGCGCACGATGTGGAGCAGGGCCTCGCCCGTATCGACGTCCAAGAGCTTCGCGTTGGCCTCGGTGGCGCTCACCGCGGTCACCGTCTGGTCGGCCTCGGTGATCCCGAGACCGTAGTCCTCCTCGAGCAACGAATAGACGGATTTGTAGACGTCATTTTCCAAAAGGTCGGGCACCAGGGTGCTGTTGTACCAGGCGTCGTCAATCGCGTAAGGCTCGCCGTCTCCCAGCCTCAGCCGACGCAGGTGGATGTGGGTGGTGGCGGGGTCGGTGGCGAAAAACCGCGAGACGCACTCGGGTGGCACCGCCCTCCCAGAGAGCAGGATCCGCGAGCTCGCGGCGACCTTTTGTGCCTTCATCTCGTCCGAAAACGACGCAAGGTGCAGCCGGCTCACCAGCGGGCTCGGCGCAACGAAGGTGCCCTTGCCGCGCACGCGACGCAGGCGGCCGGCCGCCACGAGGTCCCCGATCGCGCGGCGCACGGTGATGCGGCTGACCCCGTACTTCTCCTCTAGAGCGCGCTCACCCGGCAGGGGGTCGCCGGGCTGGAGCTCGGAGTCGCAGGCTGCCTCTAAGATGGCGCGCAGCTGCGCGTGCTTGGGCACGGGGCCTTCCACGATCTGCATGCCCCCAGCCTAGCGCCGTGGTTATGACCAGAAAAGAGGGTGGGATTCACGCTAAGATGGCTCAGCGTGATTGATCTTAAGTTCCTGCGTGAAAACCCCGACCTCGCGCGCGAGTCCCAGCGGGCCCGCGGGGAGGACCCCGCCCTAGTGGACCAGCTCCTCGAGGCAGACGAGGCGCGCCGCGCCGCCATCCACGTCGCCGACGAGCTGCGCAGCGAGCAGAAGGCCTTCGGCAAAAAGATCGGGCAGGCCGCACCGGAGGACCGCCCGGCACTGCTCGAGGGTTCGAACGCGCTCAAGGCCCGGGTGAAAGAGGCCGAGGCGGCGCAGGAGAAGGCCGTCGAGGCCGTGGAGAAGCTCCAGTACCGCATGGCCAACGTCATCGAGGGCGCCCCGGCGGGAGGCGAGGAGGACTTCGTCGTCCTCGAGCACGTCGGTGAGGTCCCCGAGTTCGATTTCGAGGTGCGCGACCACCTCGACCTCGGAGAAGGCCTCGGGATCATCGACGTCAAGCGCGGGACGAAGGTCGGCGGCGCGCGCTTTTACTACCTCGTCGGTGACGGCGCCTGGATGCAGCTGGGCATGCTCATGCTCGCTGCCCAGAAAGCGCGTGAGGAGGGCTTTAAAGTTGTCATCCCGCCGGTGCTCGTGCGCCCCGAGATCATGGCCGGCACAGGCTTCCTCGACGCCCACGACGAGGAGATCTACTACCTCGAGCGCGACGAGATGTACCTGGTGGGCACCTCCGAGGTCGCGTTGGCCGGCTACCACTCCGGGGAGATCATCGACCTGAGCGACGGTCCGCTGCTCTACGCCGGGTGGTCCTCCTGCTTCCGTCGTGAAGCAGGCTCCTACGGCAAAGACACCAAGGGGATCCTGCGCGTCCACCAGTTCGACAAGCTTGAGATGTTCGTCTACTGCAAGCCAGAAGACGCGGAGGAGATGCACCGCAAGCTCCTCGGGCTCGAGCGCGAGATGCTCTCCGCCGTCGAGGTGCCCTACCGCGTCATCGACGTCGCGGCCGGCGATCTTGGCTCGTCTGCGGCCCGCAAGTTCGACACTGAGGCCTGGGTGCCGTCCCAGAACACCTACCGGGAGCTCACCTCCACCTCGAACTGCACCACGTTCCAGGCGCGCCGACTCGGCGTGCGCTACCGCGACGCCGAGGGCAAGACGCAGACCGCGGCGACGCTGAACGGAACGCTGGCGACGACGCGCTGGCTCGTTGCTATCCTAGAAAACAACCAGCGCGCGGACGGCTCCGTGGTCGTGCCCGAGGCGCTTCGTCCGTGGGTCGGTAAAGAGATTCTGGAGCCCTAAACCATGAAGAAGATTGACAAGCTGTTCGAGGTGGAAAGCGGCTACGCTCAACCCGCGAACCACCCGGAGGCGAAGGGGGACCCCTTCTACCACCGCTTAATCGGCGTGATCAAGGCGGTCTTCCGTGCCCAAGGCACGACCGCGGTCCTCCACGGCCTCGAAAACCTTCCCACCACCGGCGGGGCCATCATCGCCGCGAACCACACTGGCTGGTTCGACTTCATCTTCTGTGGAACCGGACCGCACGTCCACGGGCAGCGCCTCGTGCGTTTCATGGCCAAAAAAGAGGTGTTTTCCGCCCCCGTGATCGGTGCGATGATGCGCGCGATGCACCACGTCCCGGTTGACCGCGCGTCAGGCGCGGACAGCATCGAATCGGCCGTGGACTGGATAGAGAAGGGCAGCTTCGTGGGGATCTTCCCCGAAGGTACAATTTCGCGCGCCTTCGAGCTCGCCGACTTCAAAACCGGGGCCGCCCGCATTGCCCAGCGCTCCGGGGGTCCGCTCATCCCGTGCGCGATCTGGGGCTCCCAGCGGATCTGGACCAAGGATCTCCCACGCCGCCTGGGCCGCACGCACACCCCGGTGATTATCAGCTACGGCCCGCCGGTGCCGCTGGAGGGCACGCCCGAGGAGGTCACGGCCCGACTCAAAGACGCTGTTCAACAGCTCCTCGATGACGCCCGCGCCGAGTACGACGACCGCTTCGGGCCCTTCCCCGATGGCGAGCGCTGGCGGCCGGCCTCGATGGGCGGCAGCGCGCCCACGCTTGACGAGGCGGAGGAGATCTACCGCGAGGAAAAGGCCGCCCGGGCCGCTAAGAAGCAGAAAAAATAAGCCGTGGGCGCCACCACCCCCCGACTCATCGTGAGCGATATTGACGGGACCTTTATCAACAGCAACGGCAGGGTGAGCCCGCGGCTGCGGGCCGCCGTCATGCGTGCTGTCCGCTCCGGGGTGCACTTCGGCTTGGCCACCGGCAGGCCCCACCGATGGCTCATGCCGGTGCTCGACCAGCTGCCTATCTCCCCGGTGTGCGTCTGCGCGAACGGCGCGGTGGTCTACGACCCGTCGAGCGATACGGTGCTCCACTCCTTCGAGCTCTCGCCGGATGACATGCGCTCCATCACAGCCACCGTCGACGAGGTCTTCGCCGCGCGCGGCTTGTCCTGCGGCTACGGTGTCGAACGCGTCGGGCAGTCCGCCCTCGACCCGGAAAACGAGGTGTTCTTAGTTACCTCCGGGTTTCACCCCGATGCATGGGACCCGTGCTTCGGGCTTGCAACTGTCGCGGAGCTTATCTCTGAACCCGCGGCGAAACTCCTCGTGCGCTGCCCGGAGCTCAGCTCGGCGGAGATGTTCGACCTCGTCGCGCCGCGTATCGACGCCCAAGTGACCTACTCCATGGACGAAGGGCTCATCGAGTTCTCCCGCCCGGGAATTAACAAGGCCTCCGGGGTGTCCATCCTTGCCGAGCGCTACGGCGTCTCCGCCGCCGAAACCGTGTGCTTCGGCGATATGCCCAACGACTGCGAGATGCTCGCCTGGGCGGGCCACGGCGTGGCGATGGGCAACGCGAAACCCCTGGTCAAAGACGCCGCCGACGCGATCACGCTCACCAACGACGACGACGGCGTGGCCGCGATACTCGAGCGCTGGTTCTAGCCGGGCTTAAGCGACCCGCGGCGCCGGGAACCGGGCGATCAGGCCCGCTATCGTGCGCACATACTCCCCCGAGACCACCTCCTTCCACCCAAACCTGCAGATCACCATGCCCACGTTCTGTAGCTGCTTCTCGCGCCACCGCTCGTCCGCGGTGAGCGCGGTGGGGGCGCCGAATTTCCCGGAGAGCTTCGATTTCCCGTCGAACTCGATGCCGACGAAGCCGTTGAGCATGGCGTCGATACGCGCGCGCCTCGGCTCGCCCCACTCCGAACGGATCGTGCGCTCGACCTGAGACTCCACGGACGTGACCCGATCGAGCGCGCCCGACGCGATCGCCCGCACGATCCCATCGCGCCCCAAGGTCTCCAACGGGCTCTCGGACGTCCCCGCGGAATACCCCACCAGCTCCCGAAACCCCACGATCCCCTTAGACCTGGGCAACCCCTCTGCCCGCGCGAGCAGGTCTTCCGCCGTGAACCCGTGCAGGTGGCGAGCGGACTCAATCGCCACCAGCGCGTCGAGGCGACCGTAGTAGCGGTACGTGTCAAACAGCGCTCGGATACCGATGGTGACGGCGATGCCTCCGATGTCCACTATCTCCTCCGGCCCGAGCTTCCCGCTGCGATACACCCTGCCGTGCGCTACCGCACCGAACGCCCTCGCGTTCCCGCGCAGCGCGAGGTCCACCTGGGTCACCCACTCCAGCGTCTTCACACCATGCAACCGAAGCGCCGCAGGTCCCGTGACCACAGAGGTCCGGCAACGCTTGGCGACCTCCCTAATAAATTCCAACTCTTCCCCCCGGTGTCATGCCACGAATTGTGCCCTGTCCGGTCCTTCCCCGCCGGGGATGCGCGCGCCGCCTGTGGATAAGTGCGACTGTGTGGATAACTCGCGCAGATTTCGCCCGGTGCGGGGGTTGCGTGGTAATGCGTGCGGTCCGGGTGTGGGGTGGTGCTGGCTTTGTGGGGGGGGCGGGAGTGGTGTGCTGGTTGTTGTGGTCTAGTAGCGATACCGTGGCCACCCCAGCACCAGCACCCCCGCAGCCATCCAGCCCCGCCACTACACTGTCCCCATGCCATACATCGCCGCGATTGACCAGGGCACGACGACGACGCGATTTATCCTCACGGATCTAGAGGGCAAGGTGGTTGCCCACGCGCAGTACGAGCACGAGCAGATCATGCCGCGCCAGGGGTGGGTGGAGCATGACCCGGTGGAAATCTGGCGCAATACGCGCCGGGCGGCGGGGGAGGCGATGGCAAGCCAGGACATCACCGAGGAGGACATTGTTGCGCTCGGGGTAACCAATCAGCGGGAGACCGCCGTGGTGTGGGAGCGGGAGACGGGCAAGCCGGTCTACAACGCGATCGTCTGGCAGGATGCCCGCACGAACCACGATGGGGATCCGACGGCGTTCCAGGGCAAGACCGGTTTGCTGCACAATTCTTACCCGGCTGGCCCGAAGTGGGCGTGGATTCTGGACAACGTGCCGGGCGCGCGGCAGCGGGCGGAGGAGGGGGAGTTGCTTGCCGGGACGATCGATACGTGGCTGATCTGGAACCTCACCGGCGGCGCGCGGGGGGACGACGGGCACGAGGCAGTGCACGTGACGGATGTGACGAACGCGAGCCGGACGTTGCTGATGGACCTAGAGACACTGCAGTGGGACGACGAGCTGTGCCGTGAGGTGGGGGTGCCGAGGGGGATGCTGCCGGAGATTCGGGCGTCGATAAGCGAGTTCGGCGTGGTGCGCCGCCGCGGCACGCTCTCGGGGGTGCCCATCACGGGGGTGCTCGGAGACCAGCAGGCGGCGCTGTTCGGGCAGGGGTGCCTCGATCGCGGGGACGCGAAGATGACCTACGGCACGGGGTTGTTCATGCTGCTCAATACGGGTGGGACACCGCAGCGCAGCGAGCACGGGATGCTTACGACTGTGGCCTACCAAATTGAGGGCGAGGCGCCGGTCTACGCGCTGGAAGGCTCGGTCGCGGTGGGGGGTTCGCTCATACAGTGGCTGCGGGATCAGCTGGGGGTGCTCGGTAGCGCGGCGGAGAGCGAGATCTTGGCGGCGCAGGTCGATAACAGCGCGGGTGTGGTCATTGTCCCTGCGTTTTCTGGCTTGTTCGCGCCGCGCTGGCGCACGGATGCGCGCGGGGTGATCACCGGGCTGACGCGGTATACGGATCGGCGCCACATCGCCCGGGCCGCGCTGGAGGCGACGTGTTTTCAGACGTGCGAGGTCGTGCGCGCGATGGAGCGCGATGCCGGCACGGGCATCGAGGAGCTGCGTGTCGACGGCGGGATGACCGACAACAAGCTGCTCATGCAGCTCCAGGCCGATCTTCTCGACGCCCGCGTGACCCGCCCCGCCAACATCGAGACGACGGTGATGGGCGCGGCCTCGGCGGCAGGTATCGGCGCCGGGCTCATTGAGGCCCCGCTCCCTCTGGGCACGACGTTGACCTGGCACAGCACAATGGCCGGCCCCGAGAGGGACCGGCTCATTGCGCGGTGGGACGATGCCGTGGAGCGCTCCTTGGGGCTCGGCTGAAGCGCTAGCTCACGGCGATGTCGATAGACTTGCTCGACGGACTGTAGGTGATCGAGCCGCCCTCGAAGTCGACCTTGACCTGGTCTTCGGTCGGGTTGTACTGCTGGGAGGTCGGCAGGCCCAGCGGGCCGGCGTCGAGGCCTTGCTGGAGCCAGGCGTTGGCGATTTCGCCTACGAGGGTGAAGATCTCGCCTTGGCCCTTTTGCACGCCGATCCCGCCCGAGTAGAAGGCGTAGTTGTTGCCGCCGATGCCGGTCGCCGCGCCCTGAAGCGGGCCCAAGAGCGGTTCTAGCTGCTTCCACGCATCGCTGGATTCTTGCCCGCCTACGAACTGGAGGATCTTACCCACGTGCGGGGTGAGGGTCGATAGCGTGAGGCCGGGGATCAGTTCAATGCCGGCGACCTTCTTCACGCCCTCGGCCAGCGCCCCGGAGTTGGCGAGGTAGAGGATGACCACCCCGGCGATCGTGCCGGCTGCCGTGGCGATGGCGGTGGGATCGCCCTGGGCGAGCTTGGTCAGGTCGAGGTTCTTCAGCGGCCCGGAGCTGAGGTTATTCACGGTGGTGGTCAGCCCGTCCGGGGAGGTTATGGAACCGAGGACCGGCGAGGAGGGCGAGGGTGCCTTGCCGCCGCGCACCTGGGCGGCCTTCGCCGCCGCGGCAGTGCGGATGGTGCCCATCTGGTTGTAGAGGTACTGGCCGGGGCAGGTGTTGTAGTGGAAGTCGCGGTGGGCGTTGATAGTGGGGAACGTTCCGGTCTGGCCGGCGCCGAAGCGACTGCCGGCAAAGTTGCCGGAGGCGGTGAGCTGCGTCTGTCCCAGCGGGTCGACCCCGGCCTGGGCGGCCTTCCAGCCGATGATCTCGCCCATGGCCTTAATGCCCGACGCGCTGGGCTGGGCAGTTTCGTAGTTACCCAGCATGGAAATTCCCCACGTGTTGTCGTTGAAGGAGCCGACGTGCGCGCCCATCGGGCCGCGGTCGAGGCCACCAGCGCGGCCCTCGTAGATGTTGCCGTACTTGTCCACCAGGGCGTTGTAGCCGATGTCTCCCCAGCCCATGCCCTGGTGGTAGGCCTGGATGCCGCGGACGATGCCGGGCGCTTCGGCCGCGGAGTAGTTGTTGGAGCCGGCGGTGTGGTGGACGGTGATCGCCTTCGTCGGCTCGGTGTAGTACGGCGACTGACCCGCCGCCCGCGCACCCCACGCGGCGCGGGTGACCACCTTCGGCATGCCGTAGGCGTAGGACTCTGCCACGGGGGAGATGTCGCCTTCCGCGGTGCCTTCGCCGCCGTCGAGGAAGACCGCCTCGATGTCGTTGGCGGTGGTGGGGGCGTCGGAGGCGGGGCGGCCGTCCTCGAGCAGGTCGACGTTTCCGGTGGAGACCTGGATGCGGGTGGTCTCTTCGACGTAGATTGGCTCGGTGCCGCGCTTGACGGAGGGGTCGGCGACGGCGGAGTCGGCGCCGTCCATTTGGTACCACTCGGACCAGGTGCCGTCGGCACGCTGAGCGCGCACGTAGGCAACGATGTCGCGCTCGCCGTCCCAGGTCAGGCCGACCAGGGAGAAGGGGGTCTCGCGGGTGAATTCCTTGACCACCCGGTGTTCGAGCTGCTCGCCGCCCTGCGTCATCACCGCGGCGTCGTCGACCGGGACGTTGGCGCCGGTGGCAAAGGACGCGCTGGAGACGTCGACGGAGAGGGGATCACCCCCGACGGATCGGACGTGGACGATCTGGCTGCCGCCGAAGGCGGCGGTCGCGACGAGGGCCACCGACATCAGGGCGGCCAGGACCGGGTTCTTCCCCGGCGTGGGCCGGGTGAGGCGTCGACGTTGTTGCACGGTAAGGCTCCTGTTGCGTGTGTGAATAGAGTTAATCCGTGTGCATTGTAAGGCATGGTGAAGTCTAAAGGGAGTATTGAGACTCAGGGTGTGTCCGGTGTGTCGCGCGGTCGGGCGTCGAGAAGCGAATGTGCGAAAATGGGCGCCATGACTTACGACCTCATCGTTGTTGGATCGGGATTCTTCGGCCTCACGGTGGCCGAGCAGGCCGCGAGCGAGCTGGGCAAGCGCGTCCTCGTCATCGAAAAGCGCGGCCACATCGGCGGCAACGCCTACTCGGAGCGCGACCCCGAGACCGGCATCGAGGTGCACACCTACGGCGCACACCTCTTCCACACATCCAACGAGCGGGTCTGGGAGTACGTCAACAGGTTCACCGACTTTACCGACTACCAGCACCGCGTCTTCGCCATGCACGACGGCACGGCCTACCAGTTCCCGATGGGCCTGGGGTTGATCAACCAGTTCTTCGGCCGCTACTACACCCCGGACGAGGCGCGCGCGCTGATTGAGCAGCAGCGCGAGGGCCGAGACCCCGACGAGGCCACCAACCTGGAAGAGCGCGGGATCGCGCTTATTGGCAAGCCGCTTTACGACGCCTTTGTCAAGCACTACACCGCCAAGCAGTGGCAGACCGACCCCACCGAGCTGCCGCCGGAGATCATCTCGCGGCTGCCCGTGCGCTACACGTTTAACAACCGCTACTTCAACGACACCCACGAGGGCCTGCCCGTCGACGGCTACGCCGCGTGGCTGGAGAAGATGGCCGACCACGAGCTCATCGACGTGCGCCTGGGCACCGACTACTTCGACGTGCGCGATCAGTATCAGGGCATCCCCACCGTCTACACCGGCCCGCTGGACCGCTACTTCGACTACTCGGAGGGCAGGCTCGGCTGGCGCACCCTCGACTTCGAGCGCGAGGTGCTTGCCACCGGCGACTTCCAGGGCACCCCGGTGATGAACTACAACGACGCGGACGTGCCGTACACCCGCATCCACGAGTTCCGCCACTTCCACCCCGAGCGCAGCGAGTACCCGGCCGACAAGACCGTCATTGTCAAGGAGTACTCCCGCTTCGCCGGCGAAGACGACGAGGTCTACTACCCCATCAACACGCCCGAGGACCGCGAGAAGCTCAAGGCTTATCGACGCCTCGCCGCCGCCGAATCCAGGGACAAGGGCGTGCTCTTCGGCGGGCGCCTGGGCACCTACCAATACCTGGACATGCACATGGCCATCGGTGCGGCGCTGTCACTCTTTGACAACCACCTGCGCCCGCACTTCGAGGACGGCGAGCCGCTGGAGCAGGCGAGGGGGCACTAGACCGAGCGTTTACGTGTTGCGACGCGGCTCGTCGGGATCGATGTAGCCGGTGTCTCCCAGGCCGTGCTCGTGCTTCGGTCTCTGCGCTCCGATCGGACGGAACGCCGCGCCGGCAACCTCCGCGCCGATCCCGATGAACACGGCTGTCGAACCGGTCAGAAACTCAAAGGAAAATGAGGCGACGAGAACCAGGATGCCCCTGATAGAGAAGTTGGCAGCAGGGGTGTTCGTCATGGCCATTCAAAATATAGGTTTATGCTGCGGATGATTGGGACGCCGTATTCGCAATGGGCTCGGTAGTCGGCATCGAGGAAGGACTCACCGTATGGTTGACTCGTTACACATGGGGCGGTACTATCGAGTAGAAACTGGCGACAAGTCCTCCAGGGGAGGACTTCCTTCCTATAGGGAGGGATAGCCAGTTTCCTTGGTCTCAGGCGTTCCCCAGGGTGCGAATGTAGTGGCTAGCGTTGGCTTGATGCAGGGCTCAAACCAAGAGCATTTTTTCCTTCTAACGTGCGCTGAATTGCCCACAGTCCATAGTCAGCGACTTGCAGACCCCAGGCTGATTGGGAGGTCCACACGCATAATGTTATATCCCGATCAATTTGTTGGCATACCTCTTCAACGGCTTTAACCGCCGCTCTCTTCGTGCTCTTGGTTCCAAATTCAGCAACAATTACGAAAAGTTCATCCTCAGGTCGGGAAACGCGTAGTGCGATCTCCTTAAGATGCAAGAACCAGGCCATCTTGTATAGCCTCATCGGCCCCTCTCGTTTGACCCTCGGATAAGCGTTTTCCTTATAAAGGAACGTTGCATCAAAACGTGGTGCCTGTTTCTTGATTTCGGAAAACATTTCACTGCGTGTCTTAGCGGAATCATCAACAGCATGAAATCCGCGCTCGAGCTTTATGCCTTCCTTGGCGCAGTGCGCTCGGAGGTGAAGCCCTTCGAGTAGATCCGAGCCATGGTCTGCGGTGTTAAAAGTTGCGGTTCCGAAACCAAAGTATGTGGACGCACCCCCTCCGCGTGGGTTGGGGGATCCGTTGTAGTCCAAGTTCCCCGTTTCATCAGCATAAAGGTATATGCGTTGTGTCATCCGCGAACAATCCTTCCGTCCGGTTGTTAGCAGCACACTGTATGTCACGATTGCCAGAGTGCCGAGTTTTACAAGGAATGGACATTACCTCGTTAACGCCCGTAACGAGCCCGTGCATAACGCTTCCACGCTCAATATTTTCTAGCTTGGTGCCGACTACCCGCGCGCCGGGGAAGTGTCGGGCCTCGCCACCTACTAGTGTTAATTCACCGAGACCACCAGTCGAACCGAAAGAGAGATTCGTGAGCGCCACATTGGCAGTCGACGTCCTCCAGCGCGTGCTCATGCCCCGTAAGGGCGAGCCGCGCGACGTGCAGATGCTCTACCTCGTCGAGGGCGAGCTGAACAAGGCCCGCCTGAGGTGGCCCGACCGCACCAGCCTGAGCGTTCCGGAGGGCGCCGAGGTCTCCTTGGAGACCTACTTCAACGCCTTCCCGGCGTCCTACTGGCGGCGCTGGTCCCAGCTCGACCGCGTGATCCTGGCCATGGACGTCGAGGGAGCGGCGACGATCTCCGTCTACCGCTCGAAGCAGGACGGCGTGCGCATCTCCGTGCTCAACGTCGAAGCCAAAGACGAGCACGTGGAGATCCCGCTTGAGCTGCGCAACTTCGAAGCCGGCGGCTGGCTGTGGTTCGACGTCACCGCCGAGACCGGCGCCACCATCGCGAACGCCGCCTGGTGCTCCGACCGTCTGCCGGAGGCGCAGACCATGCCCGACGGCACCACCACCGGCCCAGAGGAGAAGATGGTGGCTGTGGGCATCCCCACCTTCAACCGCCCGCGCGATGCGGTCAACGCCCTGCACGCGCTCGCCGAGGACCCGGTGGTGCTCGAGGCGATCACGGACGTGCTCATGCCCGACCAGGGCGACCAGCACCCGGCCGACGAGCCGGACTTCGCCGCCGCCGAGGCCGCGTTCGACGGTCGCCTGCGGATCTTCCCGCAGGGCAACCTCGGCGGCTCCGGCGGGTACTCGCGCATCATGTACGAGGCGCTGAACAGCACCGACGCGCCGTTCATCCTCTACATGGACGACGACATCGCCATCGAGCCGGACTCCATCCTGCGCGCCGTGCAGGCCGCGCGCTACGCGAAAAGCCCGATCCTCGTTGGCGGGCAGATGCTCAACCTGCAGGACCGCGCCCAGCTGCGCACCACAGGGGAGGCCGTCGAGCCGGCCACCTTCATGTGGGGCCCGGCCGCGCACGCCGTCTACGATCACGACTTCGCCCGCTACCCACTGGGGTATATCGGGTCGAAGGAGGACCACCTCGACCCGAAGAAGTACGATTCCCGCGCCCTGCACCGGCGCATCGACGTGGATTACAACGGGTGGTGGATGAACCTGTTCCCGCGGGTCGTCGCCAAGCAACTCGGCCTGCCGCTGCCGCTGTTTATCAAGTGGGACGACACCGAGTACGCCCTGCGCGCGAAGCAGGCTGGCTTCCCGACGGTGACCTGGCCGGGTGCGGCAATCTGGCACATGGCCTGGGCGGATAAGGACGACGCGATCGACTGGCAGGCCTACTTCCACCTGCGCAACCGCCTCATCGTCGCCTCGGTCTACGGCCCCGAGGATCCCCGCGGGATCCTGCGCAACATGATGAAGTCCACCTACAAGCACCTCATGTGCATGGAGTACTCCACCATGGCGATCCAGATCGAGGCGATGAAGGACTTCCTCAAAGGGCCCGAGCAGCTCTTCGACATCTTGGAGTCGACCCTGCCGCGCATCCAGAACATCCGCAAGGACTACGCGGATGCACAGGTGATCCCATCGGCCGCGGACCTGCCCGCACCCACCGGCGCGCCGGGCGTGCCCACCAAGAATGTCGGCGGGCGCCTGGGCAAGGTGAAGAAGCTGCCGTGGGCGGCAAAGTCTCTGCTCCACCTGAGCAAGCCGGAGGACCGGGCCCACTGGCAGGCACCGCAGCTGGGCCTCACCGCGGAGGAGGCGCGCTGGTTTACCCTCTCCCGCGTGGACTCGGCCACCGTCTCCACCGCCGGCGGCACGGGGGTAGCCTTCCGCAAGCGGGACAAGCAGCTCGCCAAAGACCTGCTCGCGCAGACGAAGGAACTTCAGACGCAGATCCGGCGGCGCTGGCCGGAGCTACAGCGCTCCTACGCCGGCGCAATGGAGGAGCTGACCAGCCGCGAGAACTGGGGAAGGATTTTCGATGAGCAAGCGTGAGGCCGACCTCTTAGTCGCCATTCAGAACAGGCTGCTCACCGATCAAGCAGCGACCATCGCGCGGGGCTTGAGCCACTTCGGTGAGCACGACCTGGGTTGGCTGGCGATCGCGGCGGTGGGAGTGGGCGTCGATAAGCAAAGGCGCCGAAAGTGGCTCGCGATGGGCGCGGGTACCTTCCTCGCGCACGCGGCCTCCGTGGTGTTAAAACGCATCGTGCGCCGCCAGCGCCCGCACGATGCGCGCATCACGGTCGGCGTATCCACGCCCTCGCGGCTGAGCTTCCCGTCCTCGCACTCCACCTCCACCGCCGCTGCCATGGTGCACCTGGCCGATATTTTCGGCTCGAAGCTGCCGTATGTCGGCATTCCGGTGATGATGACATCGCGTATGGTGCTTGGCGTGCATTACCCGACGGATACGTTGATCGGGTCCCTCATCGGGGCCGGCGTGGCCAAGACGGCCATCGAACTGGAGAAGGAGACGCGTTGAGCGAGTCGCACGAAGAGCCGTTTCTCAAGTCCGAGCCCCACACCGAGGGCGTCGACGTCGCGCGGAAGAAGACCCCTCCGAAGAACCTCCCGGACGCGATGGTCAAGGGCCTGCGGCCGAAGCAGTGGGTGAAAAACGTCCTCGTGCTCGCCGCCCCGCTCGCCGCGGGCCTCGACGAGCTCACTGGGCGCTCGCTTATCGACGTCGCCATCGCCTTCGTCGTCTTCTGCTGCGGCGCCTCTGCCATCTATCTGGTCAACGACGCGCGCGACGTTGACTCCGACCGCGCCCACCCCACAAAGCGCTACCGCCCGATCGCCTCGGGAATGCTGCCGATCAACCTCGCCTACGCCATGGCGGCGGTCCTTATCGCGGCCGCGATCGGCCTGTCGTTTTTGGCCACCAACCCGGCACTGGCCTGGGTCATCGGAGTCTACATCGTCTTGCAGCTCGGCTACTGCTTCGGCTGGAAGCACATCCCCGTGATCGACATTGCGCTGGTGTCATCCGGGTTCATGCTGCGCACGATGGCTGGCGGTGTCGCCGCGGGCATCGAGCTCTCCCAATGGTTCCTGCTCGTCGCCGCCTTCGGGTCCCTCTTTATGGCCTCCGGCAAGCGCTACGCCGAGATGCTGCTCGCGCAGGAAACCGGGGCGAAGATCCGTAAGGCCCTGGAGGGGTACACGGCGACCTACCTGCGGTTTGTGTGGACGCTTTCGGCCACCGCGGTCGTGCTCTCCTACGCGCTGTGGGGCTTCCAGCTCTCCAGCCAGGTCGGTGGCGGGGCCGCGATCTGGTACCAGATCTCGATGGTTCCCTTCGTCATCGCCATCTTGCGCTACGCGGCGAAGGTCGATTCCGGTCACGGCGGGGCGCCCGAGGAGATCGCCCTGGAAGACCGCGTGCTCCAGCTCCTCGCCGGGCTGTGGATCGTCTGCATCGTCATGGCGGTCTATGTCATCCCGGCGGTCGCCGCCTAAAATACTCCGAATGACTCACAACGCTCGCCTCTCGCTGAGGGTATCGATGCTGGTGGCGGGCGTTTTCGCGCTCGCTGGTGGATGGGCGCAACGCTGGATGAGCGACGACGGGCTCATCGTGCTTCGCACCGTGCGCAACATCCTCGCCGGGCATGGCCCGGTGTTCAACGCCGGGGAACGCGTGGAGGCAAACACCTCCACCCTGTGGCAATACCTCATCGCGCTCGTCGGCTGGATCACCGGGGCCAGGTTGGAGAGCGTCGCGCTGTGGCTCTCACTACTCCTCACCGCGGCGGCCTGCGTCCTAGCTACGTGGGCGGCCGGGCGCTACTGGGGGCAGACGGTGCTGCCCTTCGGCGTCATCATCTACCTCGCCCTTCCCCCGGCCCGGGACTTCGCCACCTCCGGGTTGGAATGGGGCCTTTCGCTGTTTTGGTTCGGGCTGTGGTGGGCGCTGCTCGTGCGGTGGGCGCAGCCCCCAAGGACCCACGCGCCCGCCCCGGTGGGCTACTGGCTGGCCGTCTGGAGCGGGCTGTCCTGGCTGGTTCGCCCAGAGCTGGCGCTCTACGGCGGGGTGACCGGCCTGCTGCTGCTCGCCGCCACCCCGCGAGCCTGGTGGAAGATCCTCCTCGTCGCACTTCCCATCCCTGCCGCCTACCAGGTCTTCCGCATGGGCTACTACGGGCTTGTGACGCCCCACACCGCGGTGGCGAAGTCCGCCTCCGACTCCGCCTGGGGTGAAGGCATGGCATACCTGTGGGATTTCGCCGGCACTTACGCGCTGTGGCTGATCGCCGCGGCGGCGCTCGCGGTGGGTGCTATCGCCGCCCGAACGAGAGCCGCCCGGACCGGAGCGCGCGCGATCACCGCCGAGGCGGTCTTGCCTCGGGACGAGGTGAGCCGCGGCACCGCGATCGTCGCCCTTGCGCTCGGGTGCGGGTTCCTCCACGTCCTCTACGTGTTGCGCGTGGGCGGGGACTTTATGCACGGGCGCATGCTCCTGCTACCACTTTTCGCCCTGCTCCTGCCGGTCATGGCGGTGCCGCTGACGAAGCGGATCACCGCGGTGTGCCTCGCGGTGTTCGTTTGGGCCACCGTCGTGGTGGCCAGGGGGCATGCCTTCGAGCCGCTGCCGCCGGATTCGAAAGCGCAGCTTGGGGTGGTGGACGAGCGCGGCTTCTGGGTGTGGGCGACGACCGGGCAGCTCGGATCTCGCGGCCGCGCCCCCCTCTACGCGGAGGACTTCTTGAGCTGGCGGCTCATGAGCAACTACCACGAGGCGATCGCGCAGGCGCAGCGCTCCGGCGCCGCGCAGATCCACCTCGTACAGGTCGCCGCCGACCCCGCGGCGCCCGGCGCTTACGAGTGGCTCCCGCGCCCGCGCACGCCGGAAGCAAGTGATCTAAACGTCCAGCCGCTCACGCTCTACCTGGTCAACCTCGGTATGACCAGCATGAATGCGGGACTAGACGTGCGCGTGCTCGATACCGTGGGCCTGGCCACGCCCCTTGCCGCGCGGATGCCGCGGCTACCTGACGCGCGCATCGGCCATGACAAGCTCTTGCCGCCCGAGTGGCAGATCGCCGATACCGGCGTCGACGTCGCCGCGCTGCCGGAGCCGGCCGATCGCATTAAAATCATGCAGGCGCGGGCCGCGCTGCGCACACCCGAGATCCGCGAGCTGCTCGCGACCTCGCGGGAGCCGCTGAGCTGGTCGAGGTTTATCTCCAACATCAAGTTCTCTCTCACGGCAGGTCGGCACCTCTCGCTTGACGACGACCCCGCCGCCTACCTCGATGAATCCACGCTGAGTCGGATCAACGCCGGCGAAGACGTCGGGCTGGTGGGCCCCCGGGTCGCCTGGCCCCGGGATCTCTAGCGGCCTTGACGGATGTCGATTTATTGGCGCGGATGACAACGACTTGATAACGTAAACATCACTATTCCATGACAAACCCGAGGGGGTCCTGTGAACGCGAGCATTTCTTTCAAGCGCGCCGTGTATGCGCTGCTCGTCATCTTTGCCCTGGCTGCGTCATTGGTTGTCGCGGCGCCGAAGGCGCACGCGACGAACCGAGACTGGCTGCGCCCAGACGCCACCGGAGCCTGCGAGTGGGACCCGGGTGTTGCCTACTGGGTCCAGCGCTGCGACGTCTACTCGGCGGCGATGGGGCGCATCATCCCGGTGCAGATCCAGCCCGCCGAGCGCGGCGGAAACGCCGCACTCTACATGCTCGACGGCCTGCGCGCCACCGAGCGCTCCAACGCGTGGGTCAACGACGTCAACGCCGCGAAGACCTACGAGCACTCGAACATCACCCTCGTGATGCCGATCGGCGGGCAGTCGTCCTTCTACGCAGACTGGCGCGCGCCTGCCACCTACGACTTCAACAACCCGGTCGTCTACAAGTGGGAGACCTTCCTCACTAGCGAGCTGCCCGCATACCTGGAGCAGCACTTCGGCATCGCGCGCAACAACAACTCGATCCTCGGCCTGTCCATGGGCGGCACGGGCGCGATGAACCTCGCAGCGAAGCACCCGGATCAGTTTCGCCAGGTTCTGTCGTTCTCGGGCTACCTCACCACCACGCTGCCGGGCGCGCAGACCTTCATGCGCTTCGCCCTGCTCGATGGGGGCGGCTACAACATCAACGCGATGTACGGCTCGACGTTCAACCCGCGCCGGTTCGAAAACGACCCGTTTTTGAACATGGGCAACCTGCGAAACACCGACGTCTACGTCTCCGCCGGTTCCGCGGTGCCTGGCCCGGCCGATGCGCGCTACCGCCCGGAGCACGTCGCTTCTGCCGTGGCGCTGGAGACCGCAGCGAACTTCACCACCCGCCTGTGGGCGCTCAAGGCGCGGGCGAGCGGGCTGAACTTCACCGAGGTCTTCACCCCCACCGGGGTGCACAACTGGGAGCAGTTTGGTAGCCAGCTCGAGGCGACCAAGCCGCGCGTGCTCGATGTCATGAACGCCTGGTAGTGGGTGTCGCTAAGAGCGAGGTGAAGCCGCTCGCCGTCGTCACCGGTGCCAGCTCCGGCATCGGGCGCGCGACGGCGCAGCGGCTTTCTCGCGATTTCAGAGTTGTGGGCACAACCCGCGATGCCTCCGCTGTGCGCGATCGCCTTGAGGGTGTGCGGTACCTCTCGCTCGACCTCGCGGATCCTGCCTCCATCGCGCGGTGTAGCGCGGATATCCTCGCGCTAGGCGCCCCCGCGGTTGTGGTCAACAACGCAGGGGAGTCGCAGTCCGGGCCCTTCGAGGAGCTGCCGCGCGAGGCTATCGAGCGGCTTTTCCAGGTCAACGTCATCGGCCAGGTGGACTTCACCCGCCGCCTAACCCCGGCCATGCGCGCGGCTGGGCGCGGGCGCGTCGTGATGGTGGGCTCGATGTTGGCGAGCTTCCCGCTGGCCTACCGCTCGAGCTACGTCGCCTCCAAGGCCGCGATCAAGGGCTTCGCGCTCGCTGCGCGCCGCGAGCTCTCGCCGTTCGGGGTGTGGGTGTGCGTGGTCGAGCCCGGGGCGATTGCGACAGGTATCTCCGCCCGCCGCACGAAGTACGTGGACGATGCCGGGCCGTTCGCAGACGAGTTCCGCGTGATGCAGGACAGGCTTGATGGGAACGAGGCTGCCGGCATTCCGGCGGAGCGGGTGGCAGAGGTGATTTGTCGCGCGATTAGGGTGCGTAGGCCCAGGCCCGTCTATGCCCAGGGGTCTTCGGCACGCGTGGCGTACCCGCTTTCCCGGCTCGTGCCGCAGCAGTGGATGCTCCGCATGATCTCGCGACGGCACGGGCTGTGAAAGAAATGTGAGTGTTGTGGCACATGTGGCGGCGTGTCCTCTTGGCAAACTCTCAAGTACAACTTAAGATTTCGGGTACCGTAACAACGACAGTGACGTGACCGATAGATCTGCTGTGCACGTGCACCGGGGGAGGGGAACCCTCGGTGCGGCGGTGCGGCAGTGAATATTCGACTCGACAAATGACAAGAAGGCAGGACATCCATGCGTGAACTTCGTTCCCCGCGACCCTTCAAGGGCCGCAATTGGCTCATCGCGGCAGCGCTGCCGACCGTGCTGGTCGTCGGCGCCTCGGCTACCCCGGCCAACGGCCAGAGCAGCATCCCCGGGTTGTCCAGCTCCGGGTTATCCGACAACATCCGCCCGTCGGACCCGCCGAAGCGCACACCGATCGAAGTTGACCGAAACCCGCAGATTCCTGGCCTGCCCGCGGGCGTCTCCGTTGACCGCATTGAGTGGCTGACCAACCGCCGCGTCGCTGTCTTTATCCGCTCCGCCGCCATGCCGGAAGAGCTCATTCAGGTCCAGATCCTGCTCGCCCGCGACTGGCATTCCAACCCGCAGGCGAAGTTCCCGGAGGTCTGGGCGCTTGACGGCCTGCGCGCGCGAGATGACGAAAACGGCTGGACCATCGAGACCAACATCGAGCAGTTCTACGCCGACAAGAACGTCAACGTCATCCTCCCCGTAGGTGGCGAATCCTCCTTCTACTCCGACTGGCAGCGCCCGAACAACGGCAAGAACTACAAGTGGGAGACCTTCCTCACAAAGGAACTCGTGCCGGTGCTCGACAACGAGTTCCGCTCCAACGGCAAGCGAGCGCTCGTCGGCCTGTCCATGGGTGGAACCGCCGCGGTCAACCTCGCCGAGCGCAACCCGCACCTGTTCAGCTTCGTCGGATCCTTCTCCGGCTACCTCGACACCACGACCGCGGGCATGCCGCAGGCCATCGCGGCCGCGCAGTTGGATGCGGGCGGCTACGACTCGACCGCCATGTGGGGCCCGGCCGGCTCCCAGGACTGGATCGACCACGACCCGAAGCTCGGCATCGAAAACCTCAAGAACATGACGGTCTACGTCTCCTCCGGCTCCGGCCGGGACGATTTTGGCGAGGCAAACTCCGTGGCGCGCGGCCGGGCGAACCTGGCCGGTGTTGGCCTCGAGGTTATCTCGCGGATGTCCACCCAGACCTTCGTGAGCCACGCCGAGAAGGCCGGCGTGGAGCCGATCGTCCGCTTCCGCCCCTCCGGCGTGCACTCCTGGGAGTACTGGCAGTTCGAGATGACCCAGGCGTGGCCCTACATCGCCGACTCCCTCCAGCTCTCTCAGGCCGACCGCGGCGCGGACTGCCTGCCCATCGGCGCGATCGCCGAGGCGACGAAGTCCGGCATCATCGGCACCTGCGTGAACAACGAGTACGACGTGCCCGGAGGCAAGGCCGAGGACTTCCGTGGCGGAACCGCGTACTGGAGCCCGGAGACCGGCGCGCACGCACTCTTTGGCGCGATTCTTGCGCGCTACGCCGAGTTCGGCGGCCCGCAGGGCTGGCTCGGTTTCCCGCTGACCGGCGAGACGGTCGCCCCAGATGGGAAGGGCCGATTCGTGCACTTCCAAAACGGCTCCATCTACTGGACTCCGGAGACCGGCGCGCACGCCATCCCCGGCGACATGTTCAAGGAGTGGGGTCACTCCGGCTACGAGCGCGGCCCGCTGGGCTACCCGGTCGAGGAGGCCAAGCAGGTCGGCAACGGGTTCGTGCAGAAATTCCAGGGTGGCTACCTCACTCGCAACCCCGATGGCAGCAACGCCATCGTCCACGGCGCCATCGGCGCGAAGTACGCGGAGATGGGCACGGCGACCTCCGAGCTCGGCTACCCCAAGGGCGGCGAGCGCGCGGTGAGCGGCGGGTTCTTCCAGGAGTTCGAGAAGGGCAACATCTACTGGTCGCCGTCGAGCGGGGCCCACGCTATCTACTACGGCGAGATTTTCGATGCCTGGGGCAAGGAGCGCTGGGAGCAGGGCCGCCTCGGCTGGCCGACCTCGGATATGAGGGCGATCCCGGCCGGCGGGCTCACCATCGACTTCCAGCACGGCTCGCTTGACCAGGTCAACGGCCGCGTCGTTGAGCGGGGGCGGTAGGCCATGGCGCGGACCCGCGCACCATATGCCGCCGCGCTAGCGCTCGCGGCAGCGACCCTGACCGCGTGCGGCTCGAGCACGGTGGAGAGCTCCGAGGTGGCCGGGACGACGGCGAGCGCCTCGCCGTCGGCGGAGACGCCGGCGCCGGCGTCAACTGGGGCGTCGTCAAGCACGGCACCCTCGAGCAGCACATCGAGTAGTCCCCGGTCGAGCGCGGCGCCGGCACCTGCGGGGGCGGACCAGCCCGCCCAGGAGGTCGACTCCGTGCCCGAGCAGGCCTCGGCCTACACGCCGGAGGAGCAGGCCTACCTGGAAGCGCTCAGAAATAACGGAATCAACGTCGACGGCGTTGAAGACCAACTCACAGGCACGGGGTTTAGTGTCTGCGAAGGAAATACCATTACTCGTGACGCGGTGTCGGGCCAGCTCGTCGAGCAGCGCCGTACCGACCAAGCGTTCGACGCGTTGAACAAGCTTATCGACGACTCCGCGCACGAGCACCTCTGCTAACCGCGGGCCCCGCCCGCCTGTGTAAGGAGCATTCGTGCGAAAGCTGCTCATCGTGGTCTCCGCCATCGTCGTCATCGCGCTCATCGCCGTCGGCATCGCCCAGTGGCGCGCGGGGCGCGGCCCCGGCGTCGAGCCGCCGACGGCGCAGCCCCCGGCCCCGGCGCCTGAGGTCCCCGCGGAGCCCGAGTGGTGCCCGGCCGTGCAGTTCGTCGCCATCCCGGGCACGTGGGAGAGCTCGCCTGGGGACGACCCCTTCAACCCCCAGGCGAACCAGCTCAGCTTCATGCTCTCGATCACCCGCCCGCTCCAGCAGGCCTACGACATCAACCGCGTGAGGGTGTGGACGACGCCGTACACGGCGCAGTTCCGCAACATCCAGACCGAGCAGGGGCGCCGCGAGATGTCGTACGACGACTCGCGCAACGAAGGCACCGCGCGCACGAACGGCGAGCTCGAGTTCGTTGCAGCGACGTGCCCGACGACGAAGTTCATCATCGCCGGGTTCTCCCAGGGCGCGGTGATCGCGGGCGATATCGCCAACCAGATTGGTACCCGCCAGCACGCCGTGGCCCCGGAGCGGCTGCTCGGGGTGGTCATGATCGCTGACGGCCGCCGCGAAAACGGGGTGGGGATTAACCCCGGGGCGCCCGTGGGCGGAATCGGCGCGGAAATCGCCATGAAGCCCCTGCAAGGGCTGGCCAAGGCGGTCACCCCGGGGGCGACGATGAGGGGCCCGCGCCCCGGTGGGTTCGGGGAGGTCTCCGACCGCGCGTTTGAGATCTGCGCGCCGAACGATTCGATTTGCGACGCACCCCAAGATTTGGGCACGCTCGCCGCGCGCGCCGGCGATTTGATGCTGGCCAACGGCATCCACGCCCAGTACGCGACCAACCCGGATGTGATTCCCGGGACAACGGCGCCGGCATGGACGGTAGATTGGGCGCGTGGGGTGATCGACGCCCAGTAACACGTTTTACCGAGAAACAATATACTTACCGGGCCGCGCGCGGCCCGAGAGCACCCGCAACCGCACCGACCGAAGGAGTTTCATGGACCTCGATGTGATCATCCAGCGCTTTATCAACGAAGACGGCGACATTGTGCTGCCCGACAACTTCACCATCCCGGCGCTCGCCGAGATGCTGCACTTTATGGGCGCCCAGATGGGCAAGCTGGACGAGCCCAACATCAGGTACTGGGACTATTCGGGCAGCTCCGAAGGGGAGCTGCGGATCTACTCGCGCCGGGAGGTCAACACCCGCATCAAGGCCGTCGCGGCGCGCCTCATGCAGGTGGGCCAGCCCGGCGACCGCGTGGCCATCCTCGCCCCCAACTCGCCCGAATACCTCTTCGGGTTCATGGGCGCACTCTACGCCAGCCAGGTGCCCATCCCCCTCTACGACCCGAACGAGCCCGGCCACGGGGAGCACCTCAAGGCGGTGCTGGGGGATTCGCGCGCAAAGACCGTGCTCACGAACAAGGCCGGGGCGCCCGCGGTCCGCGCATACTTCGCGGAACAGCCGGCTGCCCAACGCCCGCGCATCCTCTCGGTCGATTCCCTGCCCGATTCGCTTGCGGAGTCGTGGGTGCCCATCGAGACCCCGGAGGGCACCGATACCGCACACCAGACGTCTTTCCTGCAGTACACCTCGGGTTCGACCCGTATGCCCGCCGGCGTGGTATTGACCAACCAATCCGTGGTCACCAACGTCATTCAGATCTACACCGCGGCGAAGCTCAAGCAACCGCTGCGCGCCGCGCTGTGGCTACCGCTGCACCACGACATGGGCATCATCGTCTCCATGCTGCTCGTCGTCTTGGGCAACGAGGTGGAGATCATGGCGCCGCGCGATTTCATCCAGCAGCCGAAGCGCTACATCGACCAGCTCTCTCGCCGCGAAGACGATCCGGAGGATATCCACGTCTACTCCGTCGTGCCCAACTTTGCCCTCGACCTCGCGGCGCGCTACGCCCGCCCGGGCGAACCCGAAGATATTGACCTCTCCGTCGTGGAGGGGCTCATCATCGGCTCCGAGTCCGTTACCCAGGCTGGCGTGGACGTGTTCATGAATGCCTTTGGGCCCTCCGGCCTGCGCTTGGGCGCCTTGCGCCCAGGCTATGGTCTGGCGGAGGCGACGCTGATTGTCAACCTCGCCGACGAGCCGCGCTTTACCACATTCGACCGCGCCGAGCTTGCGGCCGGGAGGATCGTTGAATCCGCGGACGGGATCCCCATGGCCTCCACGGGCCGCCCGGTAAAGTGGATGCACTTGGCCATCGTGGACCCCGAGACCCGCAACGAGGTGCCGGAGGGCGCGGTCGGCGAGCTGTGGATCCACGGCGCTAACGTCGCCGGCGGCTACCTCGACCGTGATGAGGAGACCCGCGAGGCCTTCGACAACACCATCAACGAGACGATCCAGCCGGGCCTGCCGAAGGAGAAGTGGCTGGCCACCGGCGACCTCGCCGCCGTCCACAACGGGGAAGTCTATATCACTGGCCGCCTCAAGGAGCTCGTCGTCGTCGCCGGGCGCAACCACTACCCGCAGGACATCGAGGCCACTGTCATGGGGGCCAGCGACCACGTCCGCCCGGATTCCGTGGCGGCGTTCGCAGTGCCGGGCGAGGACGTTGAGCGACTCGTCATTTTCGTCGAGCGCGCGGAAGAGGCAGGGGAAGACGGCGACGCCGCGGCCGAGGACGCGATCCGCGCGGCGGTGACCTCGACCCACGGGATTTCCCCGGAGACCATCGAGTTCTACGCCCCGAACGAGATCGCGCGCTCGTCCTCGGGCAAGATTGCCCGCCGCGTGAACATGAAGAAATTTCTGGAGCGATAGGCTGAATGCTTGTGAATGACACCGAACTGACTACCTGGCTGCGTAAGTGGATCGCCGGATCCACGGGACTAGACGTGGAGAAGGTCGATCCGACCCAGCCCTTGGAGTCGTTCGGGCTGTCCTCGCGCGACGCGGTGGTCATGTCTGGTGAGCTTGAAAACCTGCTGGGTAGGCGCGTCGACCCGACCATCGCTTACCAGTATCCCACGATCGCGGCGCTCGCCGAGGCGCTCACCACGGCCCCGCCCGATCGGGGGTTGGGGGCGTCGGTGGGGCGTCGATACGCGAGCGCGGATCCCGCCGAGCGCGACATCGCGATCGTGGGCACCGCGGGCCGCTTCCCCGGCGCGGCGAGCGTGCCCGAGTTCTGGAACGTGCTTATCGACGCCACAGTGACCACTGGCCCGCTGCCCGAGGGCCGCTGGTCCGAATACGACGGCGACCCCGTCGTGCGGGCGCAGCTGGCCGAGGCCAACACCGCGGGTGGCTACCTCGCCGACATCGCCTCGTTCGACAACGAGTTCTTCGGGCTCAGCCCGCTCGAGGCGACGAACATGGACCCGCAGCAGCGGATCATGCTCGAGCTGGCCTTCGAGGCACTCGAGGACGCGCACATCCCGGCAAGCCGCCTGCGCGGCCTGCCCGTCGGCGTTTTCGTCGGCTCCTCCAACAACGACTACGGCATGCTCATCTCCGGCGACCCCTCGCAGGCGCACCCCTACGCGCTCACGGGGTCGTCCTCCGCCGTCATCCCGAACCGCATCTCCTACGCGTTCGATTTCCGGGGCCCCTCGGTCAACGTGGACACGGCGTGCTCGTCCTCGCTGGTCTCCACCCACCACGCGGTGCGGGCGCTGCGCGACGGCGAATGCGATGTCGCGCTCGCCGGCGGGGTCAACATCCTGGCCAACCCGTTCGCCTCGTTGATGTTCTCCGAGCTCGGCGTGATCTCCCCGACGGATCGCATCCACGCCTTCTCCGACGACGCCGACGGCATCGTGCGCTCGGAAGCGGCCGGGTTTGTCGTGCTCAAGCGGGTGGCGGACGCCATGCGCGACGGCGACGAGATCCTCACGGTGATCAAGGGATCCGCCACGAATTCCGACGGCCACTCTAACGGGCTGACCGCCCCGAACCCGGACGCGCAGGTCGACGTGCTGCGACGCGCCTACGCCGACGCTGGCATCGACCCGGCGCAGGTCGACCTCGTTGAGGCACACGGCACGGGCACCATCTTGGGCGATCCGATCGAGGCCACCGCGCTCGGCACGGTCCTCGGCCACGGCCGCACGTCGGCCACCCCGCTGCTGCTGGGATCGTCGAAGTCAAACATCGGCCACTCCGAATCCGCCGCCGGCGCGGTGGCGCTGATCAAGGTCGTCGAGGCCCTCAAGCATGACACCATCCCGGCCTCGGTGAACTTCGCCGGCCCCAACCGCTACATCGACTTCGACGCTGAGCACCTCGAGGTTGTGGAGGATCCCCGCGAGTGGCCGCGCTACTCGGGCCGACGCATCGCGGGTGTGTCCGGATTCGGCTTCGGGGGGACGAACGCGCACGTCGTGGTCACGGATTTCGACCCGGCCGACTACGCCGGGGGTGATGCGCAGGAGGCCGCGCCGGCCGGAGAGCTGGCAGACGGCTCGGGCGTCGCCCTTGCGGTCTCCGGCCACCTGCCGTCGCGGCGCAAGGACGCGGCCGCGGCGCTCGCCGACTACCTTGAGGCGCACCCGGAGGCGGACCTCCCCTCCGTGGCGCGCTCTCTGGCGCGGCGCAACCATGCCCGCTCCGCTGCCGTGGTCCAGGCCAAAGACCGCAAGGAGGCAATCGCCCGGCTCCGCCTCGTTGCCGAGGGCAAGTCCGCCCCCGGCATCGCCGTGGCGGACGCGCCGACCGCGATGGGGCCCGTATTCGTCTATTCCGGCTTCGGCTCGCAGCACCGCAAGATGGCCAAGCGGCTCATCGAGCTCTCGCCGCTCTTCCGGCGCCGAATGGAGGAGCTCGACGAGGTGGTGAAGTTCGAATCTGGCTGGTCGATGCTCGAGATCATTGCAGACGACGAGCGCACCTACGACACTCAGACTGGCCAGGTCACCATCACCGCGATCCAGATCGCGCAGACGGACCTGCTGGCAAGCTTCGGCATTACGCCCGCGGCGACGATGGGCATGTCGATGGGCGAGATGGGCGCCGCCTACGGTGCCGGCGGGCTCACCGCCGAGGACGCCGTGCGCGTCGCCTGCCACCGCGCCCGCCTCATGATCGAAGGCGAGGAGCAGATTGCGGGCACGGATGCGGAAGGCGCGATGGCCGTCGTCGAGCTCGGGCGGCAGGAGCTCGCCGAGTTCGTGGCGGGCCACCCCGAGGCCGCCGGCGTCGAGCCGGCCGTCTACGCCGGTCCCGGCATGACGACGGTCGGCGGGCCTGCGAAGGCCGTCGACGTGCTCGTGGAAGCGCTCGACGGCGCGGGGAAGTTCGCGCGCAAGCTGCAGGTCCGCGGCGCCGGGCACACGAGCATGCTCGACCCCATCATGGGAGACCTCGCCGCCGAGCTGGCCGGGCTCTCCGGGAGCCCGTTGCGCGTCCCGCTGTATTCCTCCGTCGACCGCGGCGTGGTCTACCCCGCGGGAGCCACGGTGCACGACGACGAATACTTCCTGCGGATGACGAACAAGCCGGTCTATTTCCAGGACGCCACGGAGGCCGCGCTTGCGGCCGGCCACACCACCTTCATCGAAATCGCCCCGAACCCGGTGGCGCTGATGGGGATGATGAACACCGCCTTCGCCGCGGGCAAGCCCGATGTGCAGCTGCTCTACACCACCAAGCGCAAGGTCGACGAGGTGGAATCGCTGCGCGAGATCGCCGCAAAGCTCTACGTCCAAGGCGTGGATGTGGACTTCAGCGGCTTCTTCGGGCCGGGCCGTCGCCTCGCAGCTCCCGCAACGCGGTTCAAGCGCAGCCACCTGTGGACGCAGGCGCGCCCGCTCTCCGCGGCGGAAACCCTGCTGGGCAAGAAGGTTGTCTTGCCCACCGGGGAGTCGGCCTTTTCCGTGAGCGCCGACGCCGTCTTTAGCCCGCAGCAGCTCATCGAGGCCGTGGCGGGCGAAGCACATAAAGGCGCGGGTGCGGGTTCAGTTGCGGTCAGGGAGCACGGGGTGCTGCCCGCGCGCGGCGAGCTCACCGCCATCGCCTCCCCGTCGCTCGGCGGAACCGGCGTCAAGCTCTATCACGGCGCAGAGCTCGTGGTGGAAGGCTTCGTCGCCGCGAGCGCAGCGGGTACCGAGGAGAGCACTGCGGAAAACACCGTGGAAAACACCGCGGAGAACACCGCGGCGCAGCCCGCCCCGTCTGCTGCAGGCGGGGCCGGTGGGGGCGACGGCATCGAGGTCGTGCGCTGGGACCCGGCCTCCGGGGAGAGCGTGGAGCAGCGGCTGCGCGCCATCGTCTCCGAGACGATGGGATACGACGCCGACGACCTGCCCGACGAGCTACCGCTGATCGACCTCGGGTTGGATTCGCTGATGGGCATGCGCATCAAAAACCGCATCGAGAACGATTTCCAGATCCCGCCGCTGCAGGTGCAGATGCTGCGCGACGCCTCCGTTGCCGACGTCATCTCCGTTGTGGAGCAGGCGGTTCAAGGCCGCGAGGCGGCCGCGCCGATGGCATATAACTCAGACCACCGGGACCCGGCTTCCGAGGTAGCGAAGGCGAAGGCGGGCGGGGTCGGCGTCGCCCCGCGCGACGCTTCCGAGCGGATGGTCTTCGGCGCGTGGGCGAAGTACGCCGGCGCCGCAGCGGCCGGGGTGACCTCGCCGCTGCCCGAGATCAGCAGCGAGGTGGCCGGGCAGATCGCCGCGCACCTCAGCGAGCGCTCGGGCATCGAGGTCACCGCCGAGCAGGTGCGCGCGGCCGAGACGCTGGAGCCGCTGGCCAACGCGGTCCGCGAGGGGCTGGAGACCCCGGTGGACGGCAATGTGCGGGTGTTCAGGGAGCGCGGCGAGGGCGTCGATAAGCCGAGCGTGTTCCTCTTCCACCCGGCGGGCGGGTCGAGCTCCGTCTACGAGCCGCTCTCGCGCCGCCTCGCCGCCGACGTCCCCGTCTACGGCATCGAGCGGCTTGAGGGGCCGCTGGAGGAGCGGGCTGCGGCCTATCGTGCAGACATCGAGCGGCTCTCCGCCGGCCAGCCCGTGGTGCTGGCGGGCTGGTCCTTCGGCGGAGCGCTGGCCTACGAGGTCGCCCACCAGCTTGGAAACGACAAGGTGGCCTTCATTGCGCTGCTGGATACAACCCAGCCGGCCCACCCGAGCCCGAACACGCCGGAGGAGACGCGGAAGCGCTGGGGGCGCTACGCGCAGTTTGCGAAGGAGACCTACGGGCTCGAGTTTGAGGTGCCCTACGAGCTGCTCGACAGCGCAGGGGAAGACGCCGTGCTCGCCATGCTCGGTGAGTTTCTAGCCACCACGGATGCCTCCGAGCACGGGCTCGCCGCGGGCGTGCTCGAGCACCAGCGGGCGTCCTTTGTGGATAATCAGATTCTTGGCAACCTCGATATGACCCGTTGGGCCGACGTCGAGGTCCCCGTGCTGCTCTTCCGCGCGGAGCGCATGCACGAAGGTGCGATCATGCTCGAGCCGGCCTATGCCGAGATTGACGAGGACGGGGGCTGGGGCATTATCGTGGATGACTTGGAGATCGTCCACCTGCCGGGGGATCACCTCGCGGTGGTGGACGAGCCGGCGGTGGGGATCGTCGGCAAGCATATGAACGATTGGATTGATAATGTCAACCGCCGCTAAGCTCGCCGACCTGCGGGCACGCCTGGACAAGGCACAGGACCCAGGCTCGGAACGCGCGCGCAAGAAGCGTGACGACGCCGGGCAGACCACCCCGCGCCAGAGGATCAACGCGCTGGTCGACGAAGGCAGCTTCGTCGAAATTGGGGCGCTGGCCCGCACCCCGGGCGACCCCGATGCGGTCTATTCCGACGGCGTGGTCACCGGCTACGGCCGAGTCGACGGCCGCCCCGTCGCGATCTACGCTCACGACAAGACCGTCTACGGCGGCTCCGTCGGCGTGACCTTCGGCCGCAAGGTCACCGAGGTGATGGAGATGGCGATCAAGATCGGTTGCCCGCTCATCGGTATCCAAGACTCCGGCGGCGCCCGCATCCAAGACGCCGTGACTTCGTTGGCCATGTATTCGGAGATCGCGCGACGCCAGCTTCCGCTCTCCGGGCGCTGCCCGCAGATTTCCATCATGCTGGGCAAATCGGCCGGAGGCGCGGTCTACGCGCCGGTGACGACCGACTTCGTCGTCGCAGTCGATGGACAGGCGGAGATGTATGTCACCGGGCCGGCCGTGATCCGGGAGGTCACCGGCGAGGACATCAGCTCCGCGGAGCTCGGCGGGGCCGCGCAGCAGGAACTCAACGGCAACGTCTCCGCCGTGGTTGGCACGGAGGAGGAGGCCTTCGACTACGTGCGTGATCTCCTCTCCCTCCTGCCTACCTCGACGTTCGATGACTCGCCGGTGGCCTGGGCGCCCGCGGACGACGAGCTCGACGACTCCGCGCTCGATACCTTCATGCCCGACGACACCAACGCCGGCTACGACATGATGGATCTGCTCGTCCAGCTTGGAGACGACGACGACCTCGTCGAGGTCCAGGCGAACTACGCGGAGAACATGATCTGTGCCCTCGGGCGCATCGATGGTCGGACGGTGGGGTTCATCGCGAACAACCCCATGCACTATGCCGGTTGCATCGACGCCGATGCCGCCGATAAGGGATCGCGCTTTATCAACATTTGCGACGCCTACAACATCCCGTTGATATTTGTCGTGGATACCCCCGGCTACCTGCCCGGCGTGGAGCAGGAGCGGGTCGGGCTCATCCACCGCGGCGCGAAGTTCGGTTTCGCCCTGGCCACGGCCACGGTGCCGAAGATCTCGCTCATCGTGCGCAAGGCTTACGGCGGGGCGTACGCGGTGATGGGGTCGAAGAACCTCACCGGTGATATCAACCTTGCCTGGCCCACGGCGCAGATCGCGGTGATGGGCTCGGCCGCGGCTGTGGTGATGATCCAGGGTAAGCAGCTCGCGGCCGTGGAGGATCCCGCGCAGCGCGAGGCGATGAAGAAGATGTTCATGGACTTCTACGACGAGAACATGACCTCGCCGTACGTTGCCGCGGAGCGCGGGTTCATTGACGCGATGATCCAGCCTTCCGACACGCGCCTTGCTTTGCGACGCGCCCTGCGCCAGCTCTCCACCAAGCAGGCCTCCGACCTGCCGAAGAAGCACTCGATCAGCCCGCTCTAACCGATGTAACGAATCGTTTCGGTGCGGCGATGTAGGGGGAGATTGACATTGCCCACTTCCCAGAAAGGCCAAGCATCCATGCTCTCTAGCGCACTCGATATCGCGGGCGACCTGATCAACAACGTGATCTGGTTCATCGGCGGTCTCTTCTCCGGCAACCCGTTCTACAACTGGGGTTCCTCCTTCAAGTAAGGACCTCGCGAAAAAGAGGGGCAGGGGTTTCCTGCCCCTCTTTTTCGCGCCCGCGAGATGGCACCGGGCAGGCGTGAGCTTTCCGGGTACAGTCTCATAAAGGTGTACCTATTCGGGGTCCTGCGCGGTTCGGCACCCGCCCCCCGAGACGTCGTCGTTGTGTAAGGAGAGTTGTTGTCTTCCACCGCGCCTCACGCAAGGCCTGTGCACGCGAAAGTGAATTGGCCGGTGTGCGCGACCACCGGCGCGCTCGTCGTAGCGTTCGTCGTGTTCTCGGCCGTTTTTCCAGAGCAGGCGGAGCGCTGGATCTTTGGTTCGATGGACTTTATCGCCGCCAACCTCGGGTGGTACTACGTCTTGACGGCAGGCGTCATCGTCGTCTTCGTCCTCGCCGTGGCCCTGAGCCGGGTGGGGGAGACGCGCATGGGGCCGGACCACTCGCGCCCCGAGTATCGTCTCTTTACCTGGACGGCGATGCTGTTCGCCGCGGGCATCGGCGTTGATGTCATGTTTTTCTCCATCGCGGGCCCCGCCACGAACTTCCTCACTCCCCCGGATGTTGCTCCGCTGTCGGAAGAGGCCGCCCGGATGGCCACCATCTGGACGATGTTCCACTATGGCATCCCGGGGTGGGCGATGTATGCGCTCATGGGGGTGGCCTTGGGCCTCACGTCGTACCGCTACCACCTGCCGTTGTCGATCCGCTCGGCGATCGCCCCGCTGTACGGTTCGCGGGTGAAAGGGGCCGCGGGGGACGCCGTGGACGTCGCGGCCACGCTCGGCACGATGTTCGGCATCGCGACATCGCTGGGCATCGGCGTGGTGTTTCTCAACTACGGGCTCACCGAGCTGATCGGGCTGCCGCACGACCTGGGCGTGTGGGCGGCTCTCATCGTCATATCGGTTGCCGTCACGTGCATCTCGGCGGTCTCGGGCGTGGACAAGGGTATCCGCAGGCTCTCGGAACTCAACGTCTGGCTGGCTATCGCGCTGCTGGTCTACGTCCTCCTCGCCGGCAAGACCGCCACGCTGCTCAACCAGCTGGTACAAAACATCGGGGATTTCTTCAGCCGCTTCCCCGGCATGCTTCTGAACACCTTCGGCTACACCGAGGGGCTGGCCGAATACCCCGCGGCGCAGTGGCAGCAGGACTGGACGCTGTTCTTCTGGGCGTGGTGGATCGCGTGGGCGCCGTTCGTCGGGTTGTTTTTGACGCGCATTTCGCGGGGGAGGACCTTGCGCGAATTCATCCTCGGGGTCCTCCTCATCCCGTTCGGGTTCATCGTGCTGTTCATCTCGATCTTCGGGAACTCAGCGCTCGGCTTCTTCCGCGCCGGCAACGCGGAGTTCTTGGAAGAAGCTGTCGCGCAGCCCGAGTCCGGCTACTTCAACCTCTTGAGCCAATACCCGGGCTCGACGGTGCTCATCGCCTTGGCTGTGATCGTTGGCTTCTTGTTCTACGTCACCTCCGCCGACTCGGGGTCTCTCGTGATGGCGAACATGACCAGCCACGCGAGCCTCGAGGACTCCGACGGCGCCCCCTGGCTGCGGATCTTCTGGGCCGTCGTGACCGGCGCGCTCACCTTGGCGATGCTGTTTATCAACGGCGTCTACACCCTCCAGGCGGCAACGGTGCTCATCGGCCTGCCTTTCTCCGTCGTTCTCTACCTCCTCATGGCCAGCGTGGTGAAGGTGCTGCGCACGGAGCGCAAATCCCTCGAATCCCGGTACCGCTCCTTTTCGTACCTGATCGGGGACCGCACGGCCTCCCAAGAGGCCCTCTCGTGGCGCCGTCGGCTCTCCCGTGGGATGACCTTTCCCACGGCGAAGAGGGCCAGCGAGTTCCTGCTCGAGACCGCGGCGCCGGCCGTGGAAGAGGTCGGCGCGGAGCTCGAGCGCCTCGGCACCCGCGCGACAGTCACGCGTGGGACCGCGGAGGATACGGGCCTGCCGTACATTGACCTTTCGGTGAGCTTCCCGCAGCAGGAGGACTTCAAATACCAGCTCGCCCCGGTGGCGCGGCCGATGCCCAGCTACGCCCCCCGCGTCGATGCCGGCCGCGATGTGTACTACTCCGTCGAAGTTTTCACGGCGCGAGGCACGCGCGGGCGCAACGTCATGGGGTATACGAAGGACCAGATCATCGCCGATGTGATCGACGATTTCGAGCGCCACGTCGCGTTCATGGACATCAACGGCAGCGACGGGCCGCTGCTTGCCGACGCCTCTGCGCCGCCCCCCACCACGTGGTGGCAAGTCGGGGAGCCCGTCTCCGAGCAGGCGGGTACCGTGGACCCCGCACAGCAGCCCAGCGAAGCGGAGAAGGAACACAGCTACACAGCTAAGGAGTGGCATTCTTGACAAGCAACAACGCAGAGACGCTGTTTATCGACGGGGCCTGGGCCCCGGCGGAAAACGGCGCGACCCGCACCATCATCTGCCCCGGAACGGGGGAAGAGGTCGGGACCGTATCGGAGGGAACCCCCGCCGATGCGCGGCGCGCCGTCGCTGCGGCGAAGCGCGCTTTCGACGACGGGGCCTGGCGTAGGACCCCTGCGGCGGAGCGGGGCGATTTCTTGCTGCGGGTGGCGGCGGAGATGGGGCGTCGAAAAGCGGAATTCGCGCGAGCGGAGGCCTTGGACACGGGCAAGCGGCTGGTCGAAGCCGAGGCGGACATGGACGATATCGCCTCGTGCTTCAGGTATTTTGGCAAGATCGCCGATTCCCACCCGGGCCGCCTCGTCGATGCGGGCAACCCCGCGGTGATCAGCCGAGTCGTCTACGAGCCGGTGGGGGTGTGCGGGCTGATTACCCCGTGGAACTTCCCGCTCCTCCAGGCGAGCTGGAAGATTGCCCCGGCGCTCGCGGCGGGCAACAGCTTCGTCATCAAACCCTCGGAGCTCACTCCGCACACGACACTGCTGATCGCCGAGGTATTAAACGATCTTGGCCTGCCGCGCGGCGTTGCCAATGTGGTGACGGGGACCGGGGCGGATGTCGGCGCCGTGCTCACGTCGCACGAGGATGTCGGCATGGTCTCGTTCACCGGCGGGCTTGCCACAGGGCGTGCGATCGCCGAATCCGCCGCGAAGACCGTGAAGAAAATCGCCCTCGAGCTCGGGGGGAAGAACCCCAACGTGATCTTCCCCGACGCCGACTACGACGCCGCGCTGGATAACGCGCTCAACGCCGGATTCCTCGATTCGGGCCTCGTGTGCTCGGCGGGGACCCGGCTTATCGTCCACGAGTCGATAGCGCGGCGCTTTGTCGATGATCTCGTGGAGCGGGCCAACTCCATCGTGATGGGCGGGCCGTTCGACGAATCCGCGCAGACCGGCCCGCTCATCTCGAAAGAACACCGCGACAAGGTCACGGACTACGTCAACCGCGGGGTGGCGGCCGGGGCGCGCCTGCGCTGCGGGGGTCACTGGGGTGGGGCCGAGCACGAGGCGGGCTTCTTCTACGCCCCGACGGTGCTCGATGAGTGCACGCGCGATAACCCCGCGGTGCAAGAAGAGGGCTTCGGCCCGGTGATTACGGTGGAGACGTTTCGGACGGAGGAAGAGGCCATCGCCATCGCCAATGATACGATGTATGGTCTGTCTGGGGCCGTGTGGACTACCGATATGGCGACCGCGAACCGCGTCTCTCGGGCGCTGCAGCACGGCACGGTCTGGATCAACGACTACCACCCCTACATCCCCCAGGCGGAGTGGGGAGGGTTCAAGATGTCCGGCATCGGCCGTGAGCTTGGCCCCAGCGGACTTGAGGAATACCAGCAGGCCAAGCACATCTATCACAACACGGAACCGGCCGTGACCGGCTGGTTCCCAAAGGCCTAGGAGCGCGAAAAAGGAGAGATGATACGTATGCGTGATTCCTACGATTACATCGTCGTCGGGGGCGGGTCGACTGGGGCAGTGATCGCCGCCAGGCTCTCCGAAGACCCCTCCGTCACCGTCGCGTTGCTGGAGGCGGGGCCGGACGACGCCGACTGCGAAGAGGTGCTCTCCCTCAAGCGATGGCCCGATCTGCTGGAATCGGGCCTCGATTGGGACTACCCGGTCGAGCCGCAGGAAAACGGCAACTCCTTCATGCGCCACGCGCGCGCGAGGGTGCTCGGCGGGTGCTCCTCGCACAACTCCTGTATCGCGTTCCACCCGCCCGCAGAGGACCTCCAGTTGTGGGAAAAGCTCGGAGCGACGGGGTGGGGGCCGAACGAGATTCTGCCGCTGATCAAGCGGATGGAGTCAAACTCGCGCGAGGGAGATGACTATGGGCACGAAGGCCCGGTCGAGCTCATGGACGTGCCGCAGACGGACAAGGTCGGGCTTTCGCTTCTCGACGCCTGCGAGCAGGCGGGCATCCCCCGCCGCCAGTTCAACACGGGCGAGACGGTAACAACGGGCGCAGACTTCTTCCAAATCTCCTCCCACGCAGACAACACGCGCTCGTCGTCCTCGGTGTCCTACCTCCACCCGATCCGCGATCGCGAGAACCTCGACATTCTTACCGATACCTGGGCCACCCGCGTCCTTTTTGACGGCACCGAAGCGACCGGGGTCGAGTACCGCAAGGACATGTTCAACCGTAAGGCGAGCATCCGCGCCGAGCGCGAGGTCATCATCTCCGCCGGCGCAATCAACTCGCCTCAGCTCCTCATGCTCTCGGGCATCGGGCCGAAGGAGCACCTGGAGTCCTTCGGTATCGAGGCACTTGTGGATTCCCCCGGGGTGGGCTCCAACCTGCAGGACCACCCGGAGGTGGTCATCCAGTTCGAGACGAACGTCGAGATGGTGCGCGATTCCACACAATGGTGGGAAATCGGCATCTTCGCCCAGATCGACGCCGACGCCAGCGACGCCGGCCTGCCGGATGTGATGATGCATTACGGCTCGACGCCCTTCGACATGCACACCGCCCGGGCCGGGTACCCCTTCGCCGATGAGGCCTTCGCGCTCACCCCCAATGTCACCCACGCACGCTCCCGCGGGACCGTGCGCCTGCGCTCGGCGGACTACCGCGACAAGCCGCGGGTCGACCCGCGCTACTTCACGGACCCGGAGGGCTACGACATGCACATCGCGGTGGAGGGGATCAAGCTCGCCCGCAAGATTGCCTCCCAGCCCGCGCTCGCCGGGGTGATCAAGCGCGAGCTTTCCCCGGGGCCGGGCGCTCTTAGCGACGCCGATATCGCCGCCTACATCACCAAGACCCATAACACCGTCTACCACCCCGCCGGCACGGTGCGCATGGGATCGCCCGATGACGAGCTCTCCCCGCTCGACCCGGACCTGCGGGTGAAAGGCGTTCATCGCCTGCGCGTCGCCGATGCCTCCGTCATGCCCCAGCTCACGGCGGTCAACCCCAACATCACCTGCTACCTCATCGGCGAGCGGGCGGCACAGCTCATCGCGGGCGCCCGTTAGCGGGCGCCCGCCCTACGGCGCAGGGCCAGGCGGGCGAGGCCGCGCCAGCCGAGCATGAGCGCGGCGGAGACGGTGGAGGCGACGATGACAAACGAGATGTGGGGCAGCTTGTCGCGGTAGAAGCCCCAGATGACCAGGCCGACGGCGACGGTGATCAGCCAGATCAGCACCCCGCGGTCCCGGCGCAGCACGAGCCATGCCAGGGCGAGCCCGGTGGCGAAGGGAAGAAACGTCTCGAGCCAGCCGAGGAAGGTAAACGGCATGTCCTCGGATTGGTGCGCGGCGCGGGCAAGCAGAGCGAAGGCCGCGATGGCGACGTAGTCGGCCGCGACGGCGTAGCTTTTCTTCATCATGGCCTCAACATTAGCCCCCGCCCGGCGTAGGCCACGAAGTAGACGACCCAGCCGGCGGCGGTGATGAAGGCGAAGGATATGGCGCGGTAGATCAGGGTGGCCGCTGTGGCGTCGACAAGCGAAAAGCCGCTGGCGACGAGCGAGGCGGCGGCGATGGACTCGACCGTGCCCACCCCGCCCGGCGTGACCTGCGCGGAGCCCGCCAGCTTGGTTATGATAAACGCCAGAGTGACCGCGCCGAGCGGTGCGGAGGGCACGATGGCGAGGCAGCACAGCCAAAACACCGAGAGGTCGAAGAGGCGATTGAGCAGCGAATACATGGCGGTGAGGGTGAAGCGGGTGCGCGTCATGCGGATGCGGGCGACCTGGTCGATGACCTCGACGAGCTTCGCCCGGGCGCGCTCGGGGGCCAGGGCGGCCCAGCGCCGCAGCCGCCCCGGGTGGCCGGTGGCCCACCACAGCGCCGCCATGGAGAGCAGGGCGGTGGCGAGCGAGGCGGCCAGGGCGGCGGGGGAGAGCTGGGCGCCGAAGAGCAGCGCGGTGGCCACGCCGATGAGGATGAGCCACACGGTAGACAGCGCGCCGGAGAGGACGAAGAACCAGCCGCACACGCCCTCGGTCGCTCCCCAGCTGCGCTGCACGCGGTAGGTCAGCCAGGCCGAGAACGCGGGGCCGCCGGGTAAGGTGGTGGACCAGGAGTTCGACGCCAGGGTGATCGCGGTGCACGGCCAGATCCCCGTGACGCGGCGCTCGACGTTTAAGAGCAGCTCCATCACCGCGGCCATGGCGAGAATGGAGGCCACAGCGCAGGCGAGCGCGGCGGCCACCGGGCCGGGGTCCGCCCGCCCGAGCGCGTCAAAGGCGTCCGCGATAAAGCCCAGCTTGTCCCGGAAGATGAAGGCGATGACCGCCATGACGGCCAGCGGGGCGCCCCAGCGCAGCCATTGGGCAGCGGAGATCTTCACCGGGACATCCACCCCCTCTAGCGGTCTCTGGATTCGTTCGAGAGCCGTTTGATGAGATCTTCGAAGGCGATGAGCTCACGGTTTTCTTCGATGCTCACGCCGCCGCGCACCGGGGCGGCGTCGACGACGGTGTCGGCGACCATGAGCTCGCGCTGCTTGCGGTGCCCAGGCGGCAGCGCCAGGGGGGAGCCGTCGGCGGGGTCAGAGTGTTCGCCGAGGATCGCGTAGGCGCGTTTGACCCACCGCGGCGCCCACCAGTTGTCCTCGCGCAGCAGGTGCATCACGGCGGGCACGAGCATGAGGCGGATGATCGTGGCGTCGAGGGCGAGGGAGAAGATCATGCCGTAGGCGATGTATTTCATCATGACGATCTCGCTCATCGCGAACGCCGCGGCGACGACGATCATGATCGCGGCGGCGGCGGTGATGATCCCGCCGGTGTGCGCGGTGCCGTAGGCGATGGCCCCGTCCGTGGAGGCGCGGTTGTGGCGCGCTTCCACCATGCGCGAGACGAGGAAGACCTCGTAGTCGGTGGACAGGCCGTAGAGGATGGCGATGATGAGCACGAGCACGGGGCTCATCATGGGGCCGGGGGTGAAACCGAGGAGCCCGGAGCCCAGGCCGCCAACGAAGACGAGGGTGAGGAACCCGAGCGTCGCCCCGATGCCGAGCAGGTTCATGATCACGGCCTTGGCGGGCAGGATCAGCGAGCCGAAGAGCAGTGCCATGAGGATAAACGTCGCGGCGACCATGTAGAGCGCCATCCACGGCAGGCGCCCGAGCAGGGCCTCGATCGATTCGACCTCCATGGCGGGTGTGCCGGCGACGTAGAGCTCAACGCCCTCGGGCGCCTCGATGGCGCGCAGCTGCTTGACGACGTCCGCGCCGGCGTTCCGGTCCTCCAGCGGCGCTGCGAGGATCGTGGTGCCGTCCTTCGTCGGGTGCGACGGCGCCAGCGGGGACGCCAGCCCGGTGACCTGGCGCGCCTGCATGACAACGTCTACCAGTTCGTTGTTATCCGCTCCCGTGACCACGAGCTTGACGGGGTCGGTGCGGAAGGCGGGGAAGGCCTGGTTGAAGGCGTCCTGGGCCTGGCGGGTGTCCTGGCTCGGCGGGAGGTAGGACTCGTTGATGCCGCCGAAGGAGATGCCGACGACCGGGATGGTCAGCAGCGTGAGCGCGAGCGCGGAGCAGGCGACGACGGCCTTGGCGTGGCGCATTGCCCAGCGGGGGGCGCGGTACCACACGGAATCTTCCACCTGGCGGGCGCGCCTTGAGGTCCTGCGCACCGCCCACATGTCGATGCGGGAGCCGAGCAGGCCGAAGAGGGCGGGCAGGACGGTGACCGATATCAGCGCGGCTAGGGCCACCGCGGCGATCGCGCCGTAGGCGACAGATTTGAGGAAGGCCTGGGGGAACATCAGCAGGCCGGAGAGCGCGACGCCGACCATGAGGGCGGAGAAAAACACGGTCTTGCCCGCCGTGGCCGTGGTTACCGCGACGGCTTGCTCGACGTCTCGGCCCCGGTCGAGCTCCTCGCGGAAGCGCGAGACCATGAACAACCCGTAGTCGATGGCGAGGCCGAGGCCGAGCAAGGTGATGACGGATTGGGAGAAGACGTTGACCTGCTGGTACTGGGCCAGGATGGAGAGCAGGCTCAACGAGCCGCCGATGGAGAGCACCCCGACGATCAGCGGCATCGCCGCCGCGACGACGCCGCCGAAGACCCACAGGAGGATCAGGGCGACGAAGATCAGGCCGACCTTTTCGGCGCGGGCGATGTCGTTGGACATGCCGTCGTCCAGCGCGTCGGCGACGGCGGTGGCGCCCGCGATGCGCGCGTTCGCGCCCTCGGGAAGCTCGATGTCGCGCAGCGCGGGCTCGATGGTGCGGAAGTCCTTCAGCGTCTGCTCGCCGTCGCCTGCCAGGCTGATCGCGGCGAATGCCTGTGTGCCGTCCGCCGTGACCTGCTGCTGGTTGGGGGAGTCGAAGTAGCTCGAGATGGAGTCAATCTCGGCGGGGAAGCGCTCCTTGAGCTGGGAGATCTGCCGGTGCGCCTCGTCGAACACGGGGCCCTTGGTCACCCCATTGGGGGAGCTGACGAGCACGATGACGTCGCCGGAGTTGTCGCGGCCGAAGGTCTCGAGCTCGATCGCCGCCGCGGCGGTGGAATCGGCCCCCGGGTCCTCCCAACCCTCCTGGGAGAGCCGCTCGGCGAGCTTGGAGCCGAAGAACACCTGCATCACGACGATGAGCGTGATCACGACTACCGGGATGACCCGGCGGTGCCGGTGGGCGAAGATGCCCCACGTATAAAACATGCTGCGCTCGCACCTCCCCTCTAGGCGTGGTTCGCGCCGCTGCGGGAATTGAGCAGCGAGCTCAGCGGCCTAAACGGCTGCAGCCATGCGCCCTCGTCGGGCAGTGCGTCGAGGTTGACGCGCGGCAGCGGCTCGCGGAACACGCCCGGGATGTCTTCGAGGTCAACGAAGTCGAACCGGGGGTTTGTCACCGCCCAGGAGGCGTGCTCGTGGAAGCCGATGACGGTGACCGGGATCGAGTCCTCAAGCAGGTCCTCGATCATGGGCTGGAAGTTCTGTCCGTCGGCGGAGGCGACGACGAGGCCGCGCAGCACCCCCTCGTCGCGCCGGCGCGTGATGTGGGCGAGCATGTCCTTATCGACGTCGGAGGCGTCGTCGATCTTCGGCTTGGCAAAGACGGCGAAGCCGACGTTGCGCAGCGCCTCGACCCAGGGGCGCACGACGTCCGCGCCCTGCGGCGCGATGTTGGTAAAGACGGTCGCCTCCGGTTCGACCGGCTCGCCCTGGGCCGCGGCGGCCTCGTCGGCCTTAGAGATGAGCCAGCGCCCGATGGCGTCGAAACGCGGGCGGTAGGCGGCGGTGGGCCGGCCGCCGAGGATGGCCCCGAGCCCCATGTCCAGGTTGGGGGCGTCCCACACCAGCAGGTAGCTATCGGGCCCCTTCTGGGCGCCGGGGGAGTACGGGTGGGTGATTTCGTGGAGGTCGTTCATGCTCATAATCCTGCCTACTTTTTCGTCCAAAGGTACTCGCGGATGGTGTGGTCTTTGTCGAGGCCCTTGCCCTCGAACTTGGTGATGACTTGGCGGTCGGTGAGGACGGGGGCCTCCGGCCACGGCCACCCCTTGTACTCGAGCAGCGGTTCGACGTGGGCAAGCTCGTCGATCCAGGCGGCATAGTCGGCGTGGTCGGTGGCGACGTGCAGCACGCCGCCGGGCTTGAGGCGGGTGGCGATGAGGTTGAGCGTGCCGGATTGGATAATGCGGCGCTTGTGGTGGCGGGCCTTCGGCCACGGGTCGGGGAAGAAGATGCGCACCCCGTCGAGCGATGCGGGCTCACACATGCGGGCGAGCACCTCGACGCCGTCGCCGCGGATCATTCGGACGTTGTCGATTCCTTCGCGCACGAGAGAGCCGAGCAGCTTGGCCAGGCCAGGTTTGTAGAGCTCGACGGCAATAATGTTGGTATCGCGCTCGAGCGGGGCCATCGCGGCGGTAGATGTGCCGGTGCCCGAGCCGATCTCGACGATCGTCGGGTGGCCCGCGCGCCCGAACCATGCGTCGACGTCTATCACCGTGTCCTCCAAGACGCGGCCGAGGCGGGGCCAGTGGGCGTTAAAGAGCGCCTCCTGGTTCTCGGTGAGGGTCCCGCGGCGGAAGGTGACCGAGCCGAGGCGTGGGTAGTCGAGGCCGGTGTCGAACTCGGTTTGGAGCGGCCGGCCGGGGGGAAGTTCGCCCGTTGCTGGGCGGGAAGTTTGAGAAAAATTAGAGTTAGGCATCACGTTAATTGTCCATATGACGTGGGCAGATGCAAGTTTGGGTAGGGGCGGGCCTCGGGTCTGTACTTGACGGGCGACATTACCCCTATGTGGGGGTAGAAACCGGTCATCGAGTGCTCCGGGAAATGTTTGACCCGGGCGAGTTTCCCGTTTTCCCTGGGTGGGTGCCGTTTCCCGTGGTCGCGGCCGGTGGGCTCTACCCCCATCCGGGGTTACGGTCCGGGGGTAGACGGGGCCCGGGCCCGTGGGATGCGTCACTGGTTATACCCGTATTGGGCGCGGCAACGCGCGCGGTTGTTCCAGCGAGCAGACGTTTTCGATAGTCTGGTTACCTACGGAAAAACTTTCCGCGTGACGGATCCGGAAATAACCAGTCGGGGCGCCAGTGCCCCGGCGTAAGACGCGACGACAAGTACGGGAGAGCACTATGACCGCCGCTATCAAGGGGTTGACGCAGGACGCGCCAACCGACAACGAGCACCTGATTTCCTGGGTGGCCGAGGCTGAGGAGCTGTTCCAGCCCGACAGGGTGGTCTTCGTCGATGGGTCCCGAAGCGAGTGGGATGCCTTCGCGGCGGATCTGGTGGAGAAGGGGACGCTCATCAAGCTCGACGAGGCCAAGCGCCCTAACTCCTTCCTTGCGCGCTCCAACCCCTCCGACGTCGCCCGCGTCGAATCGCGCACGTTCATCGCCACCGAAGAGGAAGCTGATGCGGGCCCGACCAATAACTGGATGAAGCCCGAGGCCCTCAAAGAGGAGATGCGCGAGCACTTCCGCGGCTCCATGAAGGGGCGCACCATGTACGTCGTCCCGTTCTGCATGGGGCCGATCACGGACCCGGAGCCGAAGCTCGGCGTCCAGCTGACGGACTCGGAATACGTCGTGATGTCCATGCGGATCATGACCCGCATGGGCACCGAGGCACTGGAGAAGATCGAGGGAGATAACTTCGTCCACTGCCTCCACTCCGTCGGTGCGCCGCTCGAGGCGGGCGAAGAGGACGTCGCATGGCCGTGCAACGAGACGAAGTACATCTCCCAGTTCCCCGCGACCAAGGAGATTTGGTCGTTCGGTTCCGGCTACGGCGGCAACGCGATCTTGGCCAAGAAGTGCTACGCGCTGCGCATCGCCTCCGTCATGGCCAAGGAGGAGGGCTGGATGGCGGAGCACATGCTCATCCTCAAACTCACCTCCCCGGAGGGGAAGAGCTACCACATCGCGGGGGCGTTCCCTTCGGCATGCGGCAAGACCAACCTGGCCATGATCACCCCGACGCTGCCCGGCTGGAGCGCCGAGGTTGTCGGAGACGACATCGCCTGGATGCACCTGCGCGAAGATGGCCTCTACGCCGTGAACCCGGAAAACGGTTTCTTTGGCGTCGCCCCGGGCACGAGCTACGGGTCCAACCCGATTGCCATGCGCACGATGGAGGCGGGCAACACCTTGTTCACCAACGTCGCGCTCACGGACGACGGCGACATCTGGTGGGAGGGCATGGACGGCGAGGCCCCGGCCCACCTCATCGACTGGCGCGGCAACGACTGGGAGCCTGGCTCCGGGCGCGACGCGGCCCACCCGAACTCGCGCTACTGCGTGCCCATCGAGCAGTGCCCGACGGCCGCGCCCGAGTTCAACGACCCGCGCGGGGTGAAGATCGACGCGATCCTCTTCGGCGGTCGCCGGCCCGATACCGTCCCCCTGGTGACCCAGGCCCGCGATTGGGAGCACGGCACGACCATCGGCGCGATGCTCTCTTCGGGCCAGACCGCCGCCTCGAGCGAGGCCAGCGTGGGCACCCTGCGCCACGACCCGATGGCGATGCTGCCGTTCATGGGCTACGCCGTGGGCGACTACTTCCAGCACTGGCTTGACATGGGGGCCAAGGGCGGCGAGCGCATGCCGGCGATCTTCCTGGTCAACTGGTTCCGCCGCGGCGACGACGGCCGCTTCCTGTGGCCGGGGTTCGGCGAGAACTCCCGGGTGCTCAAGTGGATCGTCGACCGCATCGAGGGCACCGTCGGCGCCGAGGAGACCGTCGCGGGCTACACCGCGCGGGCCGAGGACCTTGACCTCGAGGGGCTGGAGACCCCGCTTGCGGATGTCCAAGAGGCCCTCTCCGCGGACCCGGAGGCCTGGTCGAGCGACGCCAAGGATTCCCGCCGCTACCTCGAGGGCCTGGGTGGCCGCGTGCCGCGCGAGATCTTCGCGCAGCTCGACGCGCTCGAGGCGCGCATCGCGGCGGCAACCGGCAACTAAGCCGGGCCGCCGCTGCCCCCGGGCGCGCGCAGCACCACCACGAGGTTGGAGGTGGCAAATTCGCGCAGGAGGGGCACCTTTGCCACCCACCACGCCCACCGCGGGTGGTAGCGCGGGAAGGCGAATCGCATAAGCCCCGTGGAGCGCGCCCAGCGCAGGCCGTCCGCGGCGCTCACGGCGAACAGCGAGCTGCCCCAGACGTTTTTCGGCTCTCGGCCGTGCCGCCTCTCGTAGCGGCGCCGCGCGAACTCGCCGCCGACATAATGCGGCCACAGCCCCGTCTCGTGGCCGCCGAACGGGCCCAACCAGACGGTGTAGCTGAGCACGACGAGCCCGCCGGGGGAGCACACCCGGATCATCTCCTCGCCCATCTCCCGCCAGTTCGGGATGTGCTCGGCGACGTTTGAGGAGTAGACGACATCGAAGGAGGAATCGGCAAAGGGGAGGGCCGCGCCGTCGCCGCGCACCGCGCCGTAGCCGCTCAGGCCGGCCGCGGTGAGCTCGGATACGTCCGGTTCGAGGCCGACATAGGAGGCGCCGAGCCTGGCGAATTCTGCGGCGTAGTAGCCGGGGCCGCCGCCGACGTCGAGGACGGAGGCTCCCGGCAGGCGCGAGCCTGTGAGGTCGGTCCACAAGGCGTCGATAAGCTGCGCGGTATCGCGCGCTAGCCCGCCGTAGAAGATGCCCGGGCGATACTGCTCGTAGCTAAACGAGCGCAGGAGGCGAAGCGAACGGGAAAGCGTGGCTAGCCGACGGGTACGGTACACACCTATGAAGATACTGCTGCTGTGCTGGCGCGACATGACCCACCCGCAAGGCGGCGGTTCCGAGCGCTACCTCGAGCGCGTGGGCGAATACCTCGCCGCCAGGGGCCACGACGTTGTGCTGCGCACCTCCTTGCACACCGACGCACCAAAGCGCAGCAGCAAAAACGGGGTGCGCATCGAGCGCGCCGGGGGCAAGTACGGGGTCTATCTCGCCGCGCCGTTTTCGGTCTGGCGCCACCGCCCCGATGTCATCGTGGATACCCAAAACGGCATCCCGTTTTTCGCCCGGCTCTACTCGCGCGCGCCCGTGGTGCTGCTCACCCATCACTGCCACCTGCCGCAGTGGCCCGTGGCCGGCCCGGTGATCGGCAGGCTGGGCAGGTTCTTGGAGTCCCGGGTCGCGCCAAGGGTCTATCGCGGGGCGCGCTACATCACGGTCTCCGATGCCTCCCGGCGGGACCTCGTGGGCCTCGGCGTGCGGGAGGAGGGTATTGAGGTGGTGCACAACGGGGTTGACCCCGTGCCGGCGCGCACCCCGATTCTGGCCGAGGACGGGCGCGTGCACCTGGTGACCTTGTCGCGGCTCGTGCCCCACAAGCGCATCGAGCAGGCGATCGATGCCGTGCGCGGGCTCGACGGCGTCGTGCTCGACGTGATTGGCTCCGGGTGGTGGGAAGACGAGCTGCGCGCGTACGCCGCGGGCCTCGGCGACACGGTGGTCTTCCACGGGCACGTCAACGACGACTACAAGCACGCCGTTCTCGCCCGCGCCGCGGTCCACCTCATGCCGAGCGTGAAGGAGGGCTGGGGGATCGCGGTCATTGAGGCCGCGCAGCACGGTGTGCCCACGATCGGCTACCTCAGCGCCGGGGGGCTGCGCGATTCCATCATCGACGGGGAGACGGGCCTGCTCGTGGGCGGCGAGGCGGACTTCCGCGCGGCCATTGTGCGTCTGCTTGACGACGCCCCCTTGCGCGCCCGCCTCGGCCGCGGCGCCGCCGAATGGGCGGGGCGCTTCTCCTGGGAGGCCACCGGTCGGCGCTTCGAGGAAATCCTGGCGGGCGTCGCGCGGTCGGCGGGGGAGCGCAGGTGAACACCCCAGCGGATCTCCGCTGGGGTGTGGTATTCGGTGAGCCGGGGCTGGTGTTAGGTTGCGCCCTCGAGATCACTCGTGCGCAGGCGCTCCTTCATCTCCGCCTCGACGAGGACCGGGACGAAGTCTTCGACGACGGCCTTGGTCTTGTGCTCGGTCTTGACGGTGTCGAAGGTCTCCTGGATTGCCTCGGCCGGGTAGGTGTTGCCCCACTCGGTGACGAGGTCTTCGCGGATGTTGCGCAGGGCGCGCTCGCGGATGATGCTGAAGTCGATGTTGTTGTTCATGGTCTTTCTCCTTAAACGGTGTGGGTTGTGAGGTTGTGTGTGATGTGGGGCGCTAGCCGCGCATCTGGGTGAAGACGGAGGCTGCGATGAACGCGCCGAAGGTGTCGATGAGCCCTGCCTTGGAGGCCTTGCGCTCCGGCTGGTCTGCCTGTCGAGCCTCGGTCGAGGCGAACGCAGCAGATGGGGCGGAGACGGTGGCCCGGTTGTGCTCGGTGGCAGTCGCGCCTTGTGCTTCAGCGGCGTGATCGGCCTGATCTGCGAGGCGGGCGGGGGTGATCTTCTCCAAGAGTGCCGTGGTCATATATGCTCTTCCTTTCCGCTCTGAGCGGCTACACCTGACGTGTAACCTTTTGTTCAACTGCCGTTAACTTTAAGTGCCGGTCTAGGCGGTGTCAATGCACCTTACGGTTGGAGCGTCCCATTAATGGGAAATGTCCAACTAAAGCGATTAAAAGCGCTGGTAGAAGGCGTGCAGGGTGTCCGTAACCTGGAAATGTGATCTGTGTCACGCCGCGTTTTTACGCCTGAAAACCGGCGCTACTCGGAGTTAATCTTTCGTTAACTTAAGGCGGCTGGCGAGGGGAGCGACGCACCACAGCGCGAGCAAAGCAAGGCCCACAGGCTCCGGCCCGCGGGCGGGCGCCCCGGTTACAACCACGCGCCCGTCGGGGTAGACCACGACACCGATGCCAAGGTCAGCGAGGTAGTCGAGGTCCCCGGGCCGCGCCTGCGCGGCCTGCCAGCGGGGGGAGGGGGCGTCGACGACGCGGGCGTCGATACGCAGCTCGCCCGACTCGACGACGTTGAACGCCTTCGTCGCGGGATCGACCACAGGCACGCCGTCGGCGCGGGAGAGCAGGCCGGGCCTATCGACGAACAGCACGTCGCGGCCGCGATCGTCGATGGCGGGAAGCTCCACGCGCGCGGGGCGCAACTGGCTTACCGCGGCCGGCGCGTCGGGCACCTGGAGCAGCGCACACGCGCAGGCCACGGCGGCGACGCGCGGGCGCAGCGCCCCGGCGGCCGAGACGAATGCGGGGATGGCAAGAATGAGCCACTTCTGCCCGTCGCGCAGCAGCCCCGCGCCGGGCAGCCACCCGATCACGAGCCCGACGAGCCCCAGCCAGGACGCCACGGCGAGGGCGAACCCAACCACCGCCAGCACGCGCAGGCGCGGCGACACGGCGCGCCACCCGCCCGCAAGGACGATAGCCAGGACCACCCCGAACACGGCGAACCCGGCACCGCGCGAGGCCGGGCTGGCCTCCGCATTCCATATCCCACCAAGCCCGGCCATGGCGCCGAGGGTGCCCACCCATCTCTCAGCGCGCGGGGCGAAGGCCGTGCTCGAGGCCGGAGAGGCCGTCCCCGTCCCGGTAGCGAGAAAGCCCGCTATTACCCACGGGGCGCAGCACAGCGCGCAGGCCAGCGCCTGGCCCCGCGTGCGCGCGAGCGCTAGGGCGGCAAGCGCCCCGGTCGGGGTGAGCGAGGCAACCCATGAGCCGACGATGGGGCCGATCCCACGCGCCGCGAGGGCGATAAACGGCACAAGCCACGCCGCGGCGGCTAGCGACCACTGGCCTTGGAGCAGGCGCTCAACGACAAAGGGGTTCCACACCGCGACCGTCATCGCGGCGGCGCGGCCGAAGGTTGAGGTCCCGGCACGAAAACCCGCGTAGGCGGCCGCACACGCGGAGCCGATGACGATGGCGCGGGCCGCGAGCACGGGCCACGGCACCAGCGCCAACACGGCGTCTTGCGGCACGTTGCGCGCGGGCAAATCCCCGAAACCCAACGCCGCATGGGTCAGCGCCATCTCGGGCACCACCACCATGTCGCGTAGTGCGAACGCCTCCCCGGGGACCATGAACGGCCAGGTCAGGGCGATGACCAGCGCGGCGGCGTAGGCCCCCAACGCGCTAGCGGCGCGCAACCGCCACCGCCAGGTAGACCAGCGCCAGCAGGGCGATCCACCGCGTCACCCACGCCAAGACCTGCAGGCCGCGCAGCACCCGGAGCTCGACCACGCTCCGCTGCCGGGCCTCGGCTCTTGAGGCCTCCGAGAGTCGAAACAGGCCCGTGGCCGGGCCCCGCGCCACCGACCACGTCTCGTCTAAGACCTCGCCGGTGGCCACCTGGACGTCGATAATCCGCTCGGCGGAATAGCCCTCGGTGGCCACCTCGGCGCGGTATTGATAGGTATCGAGGCCGCCGACGTTGCCCGGGCCGACGTAGTCCAACGCGACGGGGTGATCCGAGGTCTCCGGCGCGAAGGGGTCGGTATACGGGTAGGACAGCCGCTCCGGGCGGTAGGGAAAGAGGTAAGTCAGCCCGCTCCTGCCGGCGGCCGGCAGCGCTGAGGACGCAGTGGCGGGGTAGCTATCCACGGTCACCCCGCCGTCGAGGCCGCCAAGCTCGGTGCGCCCCGTGATGGTGACCTGGTCGTCCCCCTCACTCGTGCCCACAGTGACCGTGGTGGAAAGGGGGGTGGGCCCATCGAACACGCGGGTGTGTTCTTCGCCGGGGTGGAGCGTGCGCTGCTGGGCGATGACGACGGGGGAGATGAGGTTGAGCGCCGCGCACGTGGCCACCACCACAGCGCAGCGCACCAACGCCCGCTTCAGCCCTACCCCTACACTGTCCATATCGCTACCACTCTACTTCCCGAACTCGCTGGCCTGCGCGCGGTTGCCGCCCTCGGCATCCTCACCACTCATGTCGCCTTCCAAACGGCGACGTATCACCCGGTGCTCGAGCGGCTCGACTACTTCGTCGCGGTCTTCTACGCGCTCTCTGCCTTCCTGTTGGCGCGCGGCGGGTTGCGCCCGGGCTACTACCGGCGCCGCCTCGCCCGCCTCGCCCCGGCCTACCTCGTGTGCGTCGCCGTCGTGCTGGCGAGCCTGCCCGAGCTTGCCGGGATCTCGTGGTCCCAGGCGTTGGCCCAGGTTTTCCTGGTCCAGATCTACGTGCCCGACGGCCTCGTCGCCGGGCTGACCCAGATGTGGTCGCTGTGCGTCGAGGTCGCTTTCTACCTCGTCTTACCGCTCTATCTTCGCTTATCGACGCCCCTGCGGACCCTCGCCCTCGCACTATCCATCCCGGCCTCTCTCGCCTGGCCCTGGCTCGTCGCGGGCGTTGATGCGGTCAACCTGCAGATCTGGCCGCCGTCCTACGTGTTGTGGTGCGCCGTTGGACTCATCCTCGCTGAGCTCGAGCGCCTCGGCATACGCTACCGCGGCCCGCGCTGGCCGGTCGCGGCCCTGGGGCTGCCGGTGGCCTGGATCGCAGGGGTCCTCGGCCCGGAGGGGCTGGCGCACCCCTCCCCGGCGCAGTTCAACGCGCGCATCATCCTCGGCGCGGCCTTCGCGGCGCTCATTGTGGCACCCTTCGCGCTCGGCCCGCGCTCGCGCGGTGTGCTTGCCTCCCCCGTGGCGGTGGCGCTGGGGAGGTGGTCGTATTCCCTCTTCCTCTGGCACGTGTGGGTGCTCGCACTAGTGTTTCCCGTCCTCGGGGTGCCGGTGTTCGGCGGGCACTTCGCGCTCGTGTGGGCCGCGACCGTTGCGGGCAGCGTGGCGCTCGCCTACGTCTCCTACGAGCTCGTGGAGGTACCGGGCGCGCGGCTCGTGCGGGGGTGGCGGCACGGCCGCTTCCCCCTCAACTCGGACACCCCGAACTAGGTCCGGGTTTACGGTGAGCACCCGCATTCTTAGGCATCCGGGTTTGGGGTGAAGGGCACGCCAGCGCCGCTACCGCGAGGCAACCCGCGAAGGTCACCAGCACGCTAAAACCGGCGTACCCCGCCGCCGGCCACGGCGAGCGCGCCAGCCACAGCCCCATGAACGCAGCGGCGCCGGCGCTTAAAGCGCAGGCGGGGATGAGGGTGTAGCGCCTCACCACCCAGCACAGCGCCACCGCCGCCGCGCCGGGGGCGAGGCCGACGCACAGTGCCGCGAGCAGCGGGGATAAGGGCGTTGAGCCTGTAGACGGCGCCCAGTACTCGGTGCGGCGCCACGGAACCCAGAGGCAGGCGGCGACCGTGAGCAGGGAGATCACGGAGCCGAGTAAGAGGCTCCAGCGGTAGGCGGCCTCGCCGGCGAAGTGCATCTCGAAGCGGCCGGTGACCCCGGGTGGGACGCTAAAGGCCTGCGCGCCTGCGTCGATACGCAATGAGGCGAGCTCCACCCCGCCGACGCTCGCGCGCAGCCCCTCGTTGAACGCGCGGGCGGTGAGGATGAGCCGCTCGCCCTCGCCCGGGCCCACCTCGCCGTCGAAGGCTTCCCACGCCGCGGTGAGGGGTTTGGCGCGAGAGATGGTGATGGTCTCGGCATCGGTGAGCACCTCGTGGGGCCCTGCGGCCAGATGCACCCGGCCGGATGCTGGCTCGCCGTCGATGGTGGCCGGTGCGCTCAACTCCCACTCGCCGTCGGAGGCGGTGGTGAAGCGGCGCTGCACCACATCGGTTGCGGGGAATAAGCGCTGGAAGAAGTAGGTATCGGCCGTCCCCGGCACCTCGACGACGCGGCGCACGCCGGTGCCTAGCTCCGCGATGCCGACGCGCTGCGTGAGCTCGACGCGCACGTGGTCGCCGCCCGCCCGCACCGTGCGGGGCTCGCCTCCGACGAGGGAGATCTCGCGGGCACCGTCTCCCGTGGCCACGCGCACCACGGTGTCGTCGGTGGCGGTGATGGTGATCGACCCGCCGGAGACCGTCGAGGAGAGCCACGCGGTGTCGTCTCCCGGGGCGGGCCACCACGCGGTGTCCTCAAGGCCGTCGAACGCCGCGGTGAGAGAGGTCGAGGGCTTCGCCCCGCCGAAGGCGGTGGCATCGGCGGCAGAGCTGGAGGCCGCGGCCTCGCCGCCGGTCATGGACACGCCGACCCGGGAGCCGGCGGAGGGGTAGTCCGGCACGCGGTTGTGCACGTCGCTACCCTCCGCGGGAGAGGCGAGCTGCGCCGAGAGGGGGGAGTCCAGCGTGCCGTAATTGCGTACCGCGGCGGCAGGGGTATCGGTGATGATCTGGGCCCCGGAGTCGACCAGGCGCGCCGGGAAATAACCGTAGCGCTCCCACAGCAACGGCAGCACCTCTCCGCCGCCGTCGACGGCGACGGGCTCCGAGGCGGTGATCATCATGTCTCGAGCCGGGTCGCGCAGGAAGATCTCGACGTCGCCGAAGCGGGCGGTGGGCTCGCCGAGGTCGGGCACCTCGGGCCCCGCGGCGAGGTCACGCCGCACGACGACGGCGCCGACGCCGATGGAGCGCAACGCCTCCCAATCCACGGCGCTGACCTGCCCGTCGAGGCCGCGGATCGCCTCCGGATCGACCAACGGGATGGCGTCGCGCGCCGCGAACCGGGAGGCGGACACGGCCTGGATCGGCTCATCGCGGGTCCACCCCCACGTCTGCCGGGCAAAGGAGGATTCCGGCACGACGAGGGTGCGGGTGCCCGAGGCGTGTTCGTCAAGCCACGCACCCGCGGCGACCCAGTCGGGGGAGATCTCGGTCCACGTGCCTTCGGGAAGCAGCCGCAGAGACCAGGCGGGGGCGAGCGCCACCGCGCTCACGAGCGCGACGCCCACCACGGCGGGCCGGCGGAGGCGGGATGCGCACCAGCCGACGCCTAAGACGAGGGGCAGGCGCACGAGGGGGTCGAACTTGTGGAGGTTGCGGAAGGCGGCCAAGGGGGCGTCGTATAACGGCGCGAGAGCGTGCGCCGTGCCCAGCAGCGCGAAGCCGAGGCAGAAAAGGGTGACCACGTACCCGCGCCACGGCATGTCTCTGCGCGCCAGACCCGCGAGGCCGAGCGCGGCGAGTACCGCGGTGGCCAGCACGAAGACCGGTTCGGAGACCAAGAGGAAACCGGCGGTGCGCTCGGTGTCAACAAACGGTGCCCAGCTCGTCGTGCCCCGCAGAATTTCCGCCGGGTTGAGCCAGTTCGTGGTCACGAACGCGGACTCGATGAAATCCGTAAACGGCGGGGAGTATCGCCCGAGGACGACGAGCGGGCCGATCCACCAGGCGCTGACGAGGAGGCAGCCGAGGAAAAACACACCGGCCTGCGCGGGGCGGCGCCGCCACAGCAGCAGGATAAACGCCGGCACGCAGGCGGCGATGGTGGCCGCGGCGTTGACCGCGCCCATGAGTGCCACGGGGATGAGCGCGGGGGCGAGCTGCGGGCGCCGGCCCACAAGCGGCACGAGCGTCCACGGCACGAGAGCGACGGGCCATGCCTCGGAGGAAATGGCGGTGAGCGTGGTGAGGATGCGCGGGGAGAGTGCGTAGAGCACGGCGGGCAGCAGCCCCGGGATGCCCATGCGGCGCGCGAGCGTGAGCGTGCCGGAGAACGCCAGCCCGAGCAGCAGGGCCCACCACACACGCTGGAGCACCCAGTCGGGCAGGGGGAGGAGGAAGAACGGGCCCTGGGGAAAGAGGTAGCCGTAGGCCTGGTTTTGCAGCTGGCCGAGGGTGAACTGGTCCGTCCACGCGTGGGTGGCCCCGGCGATAAACCGCCCCGGATCCACGGTGAGGTTGAGCTTCGTGTCCGCGGCGACGCGCCCCGGGGGCTGCGCGAAGGCTAAAGCGGTAAGCAGCACCCAGCCGATCGCATGCGCGGCGAGCGGGTGCCTGATCAGGCCGCTCATGGCGGCGGCTAGCTGCGCGAGCCGTACTCCGGGCCGCCGAGAACGGCCTGGTCGGCGGTGACAGCGTTGCCGGCCGGCACGGTGGATTGCCCCGAGAACGCGGCGATGCCGATCACACCGACGATGCCGAGGACGATGCCCACGACGGCGCTAGCCAGAAGCGGGGTAGCGGGGCCGCGCTCGAGGGCGTCAGGGAGCGTGAAGGCGTGGGACATGGGCCAGATTTTAGCAGGATGGTCAGCGCAGGGGCAGTGCCGCGGTATTGTAGGCACGGTGTTTGGCAAGAATGCGCGCCCCGCGGTGGCGGCTGGCCTGCTCGTCTGCCCGCTCGCCGCGGTCGGGTGCGCCGGGGTTGCGGAGGGCCCGGAGGTGGCCACATCTACCCTCACCGTGACGCGGACGCACACCACCACGGCTCCGCCGCCCGTGCCGCCCGCGCCCTCGGCGGCGGACCGGGTGCCCGAGGACCTGCGTCAGAAGGTTGCCTCACTGATGGTGGTGGGGGTGTCCAACTACGATCAGGCCCGCTTCGCGCTCGATCAGGGGGTCGGCGGGCTGATCATCCCGTCGTGGGCGGACCCGGCGTTGCTCACGGAGGAAGGCCGCAATATCAACGCGCTGCGCGCCGAGTATGGGCGCCCCTTTAGCGTCGCGGTCGACTTCGAGGGCGGCCGGGTGCAGCGCCATACCCAGGTCTTTGGGGAGTGGATGCCGCCGCGCGGTCTGGCCCACCAGCCCGATGGCGTGATCCGGGGCACGGGCTACGATATCGGGCGTTCGCTGCGCGCCCACGGGGTCAACGTGGACTACGCCCCCCTCCTCGACCTCGATGTCGCCTCTCTCGACATCGTGGGCGATCGCTCCTTCGGTACCGACCCGGGCGAGGTGGCGCGGGTGGCGGGCCTGTTCGCGCAGGGGCTTGTCGACGCCGGGGTCACCCCCACCTTCAAGCACTTTCCCGGCCACGGCCGCGCCTCCGGGGATACCCACCTCGCGCTCGCCGTCACGCCCGTGCTTGCCGATCTCGAGGCGCTCGACATGCTGCCCTATGCCACAGTGCTGCGGCGCCACCCAGGAGCGTCGGTGATGATGGGCCACGTCATCGTTCCCGGCCTCGGCGGCGGAGACGTGCCGAGCTCACTCAACCCGGAGGCCTACCGCATCCTGCGTGAGGGAGACTACCCCGGCGGCGTGCCTTTCGACGGGGTGATTGTCACCGACGACCTCTCCGGCATGCGCGGGATCACGGACTATCGCCCCACCCCGGATGCGGTGCGAGACGCGATCGCCTCCGGCGCAGACCAGGCACTGTGGTCCTCGGGCGCGGACATCCCGCTAATCATCGACGGGGTGACGGCCGCAGTGCTCGCCGGTGCCATCCCGGCCGAGCGTATCGACGCCGCGGCGGAGCGCACCCAGCGCCAACTCATCGCCGTAGGCTTGTAGCCGTGCGTATCGCTGCCCTCGACTACTCTTTACGGGGTGACTACGGTGAATGAACCTCAAGGTCGTGCCGGCGGGCGCGTGGGCAAGATCCTGCTCGGGGTCATCGTCGGCCTGTTCGCGATCCTGACAGCGATCTACCTCGCCGACCTCGCCTTCAACCGGGGTGACGTGCCCCGCGGCACCGCCGTCGGCGGCGTGGACATCGGCGGGATGAGCCGCGAGGAGGCCGCCCGCGCGCTCGAGGGCGAGCTCGGCGGCCGGGCGGAGAGGCCGGTGGAGGTCCGCGCGGCGTCGGAACGCGCCACGCTTGTGCCCGCCCAGGCCGGGCTCGGCATCGACTGGGACGCCACGGTGGCCAGCGCAGGCGAGGAATCGCTCAACCCGATTCAGCGCCTCGCCGGGCTGTTTCGCACCCGCGAGGTCGACATCGTCTCCACCGTCGATCAGGCGCGGCTCGCCCCGGAGGTCGAGCGCGTCGCCGGCGAGCTGCACCGCGACCCGGCGGATGGCACCATCGCCGTGGAGGCGGGGGAGCCCAAGGTGACCGACCCCGTGCCGGGCCAGGAGGTCGACCGGGCGGTGCTCGCCGAGGAGCTCTCCTCCGGCTGGCTCAACCCGCAGGGCGTGGAGGTCACGCCGAGCGAGCTCCAGCCCGCGATCAACGCCGAGGTGGTGGGGGCCGCGCTCGACGGGCCGGTCAAGGCCGCGCTGTCGGGCCCGCTGAAGATGGAGGGCAAGGACAACGTCACGGCCGTGATTGATAAAAACCAGCTCGGCGAGGTCGTCTCCTTCCCCAACGTCGACGGCAAGATCGCCCCCGAGGTCAACGTTGATCGGGCCCAAGAGATCTTCGCCGAGCAGCTCGCGCCGACGGTGACGGAGGGCAAAAACGCCCGCGTCCTGCCCGGCGGCGGAGTAGAGCCCAGCGTCGACGGGGTCGTGGTGGACTGGGAGAAGTCCATGGGCGGCTTCACCGACCGCGTGCTCGGGTCGAAGGAGCGCGCGTGGGCCGCCGAGTACAAAAACGAGCCGGCAACCTTTACCACCGAACAAGCGCAGAAGGCGACGTTTGACGAGGTCGTCGGGTCGTTTACCACCGGCGGCTTCTCCTCCGCCTCCGGTACGAACATCAGGCTGGTGGCCAACACGGTCAACGGGGCCATCGTCAACCCGGGCGAGACCTTCTCGCTCAACGGCTACACCGGCCCGCGCGGCACCGCGCAGGGGTACGTCGAGTCCGGCATCATCCTTGACGGGCACTCGGACACCGCGGTCGGCGGCGGCATCTCCCAGTTTGCGACGACCCTGTACAACGCCGCCTACTTCGCCGGGATGACAGACGTCGCGCACACCCCGCACTCCTACTACATCTCCCGCTACCCGGCCGGGAGGGAGGCCACCGTCTACGAGGGCGCGATCGACCTGCAGTTCCGCAACGATTCGCCCCACCCTGTCAAGATCGTGACAAACGCCGGTGGATCCGAGCTCACGGTGAGCCTCATGGGGGTGAAGACGGTCAACGTCGAATCCGTCAACGGCGGGCGCTGGGCGCAGACCTCGCCGCGGCCGATGACCGTGAGCGGCTCCAACTGCGCCCCCTCCGGCGGGGCGCCTGGGTTTACCACCTCGGATACCCGCATCATCACGGACCTCTCCGGCCGGGAGCTCTCCCGGGAGACCCAAACAACGGTCTACGACCCGCAGCCCATCGTGCGCTGCGGCTAGCTCCCCGCGCGGCCCCGGGACACCGTCCCCGCCGCAATCAGTGTTGTGATCGGCACCGCGAGCACAAGCGCCATCGCGCCGATTGCCGAGCGCAGCAACTCGGTGGCCACCACGTCCGAGGACAACACCTGCGTCAGCGGACGGTTGGTCACGCTCAACAGCACCGACAGCGGCAGCGCCGTGCCCAGGTAAGCGAGTACCAGGGTGTAGACCATCGAGGCAATGTGGTCTCGACCCACGCGCATCGCGGAGGCAATCACGGATGCGGGGGAGGCGCCGGGTGAGGCGTCGTAAAGCTCGCGCACGGTGGATGCTTGGGCGATGGTGACGTCGTTAAGCACGCCCAGCGTGCCGACGATAAAACCGGCCATGAGCAGACCCGTCACCGAGACCTGCGACAGGTATAGATGGATGAGCAGGTTGTCCTCGTTGCCCAGCCCGCGCAGCTGGGCGGAGGAGACCGCAAAGTTGCCGAGTGCCGCCGAGAGCGCCATCGTCACCAGCGTGCCGGCCAGCGCGGAGGCGGATTTCCAGCTCACACCGTGGACGAGGAAGACCACCGGGAACAAGACCGCCGCGCCCGCGGTGAGCGCCGTCGCGGTCGGGGCCTCGCCGCGCAGCAGGGCCGGGATGAGGAAGGCGAAGACAACCAGCAGCGTCACGCCCAGCCCGAGGAGGCCGAGCGCGCCGCGCCGCGCACCGACGGCCACGATGAGAAGCACGGTGGCGCCGATCCAGAGCCAGATCACCGAGCTGCGATCCATGTCGAGGAAGGTATATGTGGTGCCCGCCTCGTCGGTGGTCATCGCCAGCGAAATCCCCTCGCCCTCCTCGAGCACCACATCGCCGGCCATGCCCGAGCTAGAGAGCAGCGTCCGCTTGCCGACGTCCGGACCCGAGGCCAACTCAACAATCGCGAGCTCACAGGTCGGATCGTGCGCGATGGTGCCAAGGGGAACCGGCTTGGCAGGTGCAGGCCGCGGCTCGCCGTCGAAGACCTTGCCCACATCCGGGGACGCACAGCTGCCCGTGCGGCGCTCAACGACCGTGCCTCCTACCGCGTTCGCCGCCATCGACTGCGATTGGGCGAACCCGGGCTCCGGCTGCGGCGCCGGGCCGGTGGGCCACAGCGCGACCAGCGCCGCCAGCGTGGCCACCGCCGCGGCCGCCAGCGCGACCGCGAGGAGCGTGCGCGGAATGTTCCGGGGTTGTTTGGCGGCGGATTCTTGCGTGGTTGGAGTCGTCGAGTGTTTGCCCACGGGCTAAGGGTACCCTTAGAGGGGTTGGTCGCACCATCGGGTGGGGGTGGCTGGGATGTCACATTTTCGGGGTTGTTTGGTATGGCCACCTGGGGAAACGCGCCCCGAAAACCGTTCGATGTGACATTCAGACCAGCCCCGGTCAGTGAGTTGATTCCCGCTCCAGTCCCCACAACGTCAACTGCGCGACGTAGGGGTCGCCCGGCATCCGCGCGTGGGAGACCCGGGCGGCCCCGGGGTACTTCTCGGCGAGGTTGATGTTGACGACGTCGGCACCCGCGTCGGTCGGCAGCATGGAGGCGGAGTTCGGGGTGACCACGTGGTCGGCGGGGGAGTAGATGGTGGTGTAGACCACGCCTGGGTCGACGACGGGGAGGTCCGCCACGGTCTCCCAGAACGGCGAGCCCGCGATCTGTTGGAGAGCGCCGGGGCCGGCGACGCGGGAGGCTAGCGACGGGAGGCGCTCGGCAAGCGGGAGGATCTTTTCGGCGCGTCCTCGCAGGTCGGTGCCGTGGAAGTTGGCTCCGATGCCGACGACCCGGCGGATGTTGGCGCCTCCGCCGCGCGCGATGTAGATCCTGGTGAGCAGCCCTCCTTGGGAGTGGGCGACGATGTCGACGTGCGGCGCACCGGTGGCGTCTTTGACGTGATCGATGTTGGTGGACAGTTCGTCGACAAGCGAATCGAGCTCCCCGAACCCGTTGATGCCGGGGATCCTGCCGGCGATGCTGGCGATGTCCGTGGCGCCGTAGTTGTAGCCCCAGGTCCAGTAGCCGTGCTGGCGCAGCAGGCGGGCGTTCGGGTTGAAGCCGGCGAGCGCGCTGGCGGCGCCGTGGACGTAGAGCACGGGCGTGGGGTGGCGGGGCGTGAACGAGGCATCGTTGTAGGGCGAGGCCGGGCGGCCTTTCACGCCGAGGTAGGCGCCGGTGGCGATCATCGCGAGCAGGGCGGCTGCATCAAACCTCATACGCTCAGAGTGTACCCGCAGCTAAAATAGACCGAGCTGTCTGTTGCGCGCATGCTTAACGACGACTGGACACCCGCAACCCTCGATAACCCCCACGGCTCGACGCACGAGTACGCGCAGCGGCCCCCTCGGCGGAGGTGAAAAAATGGAGCCGGCGACGAGAATCGAACTCGCACTCTCAGCTTGGGAAGCTGACTTTCTGGGCTACAATGGGATCCATCGAACCGCGTTTATGCAGGTCGCGGATTACCGCTAAATGTTACCCATGGGAAGCAAAAGGAACCGAAAGGAACCGGCGGTGCATGACCTTCTGCATGACCTGCATGACCACCAACGAGAAGGGACCCCATGGCCACTGTCGGCGACATCTACTACAAGAAATCCACCAAACGCTGGGCTTTCATGGTCAACGCCGGAGTTGACTCCACCGGCAAACCACAGCGGCGCGAAATCACCTCAACACGCAAAGACACAATCGCAAAAAAGCGCCAGCAGATCCTCCGCGACCTCGCCACAGGAACCTACATCCCAGGCACAACCCCCACCCTCGCGGCCTGGTGGGACCACTGGTGCGAGACCATCGCCTCCCAGCGGGTACGGCCCCGCGTCCTCGCCAACTACCGCTCCTACGGACGCTGCCACATCACCCCCACGATCGGCGGCAAGAAACTCGACGCACTTACCGTCGACCACATCCGGGCCCTGCACGCCGCCATGCGCGAAAACGGTGCTAGCAGCCGCACAGTGGAGGCCGTCCACAACACCCTCCACAAAGCCCTCGCAGACGCCGTGAGGGAGGGCAAGATCGCCTACAACGTGTGCGACCGCATGGACAGGCCGCGGGTCGTCTCGAGGCAACGGGAGGCGCTCTCTGCCGCCGAGGTGAAGGCATTGCTCACAACCATCGACGGGGAGCCACCCATGTGGCGCGCCAGGTGGCTCATGGCACTACAGCTCGGCGCGAGACAGGCGGAGTGCCTGGGCCTGGAATGGTCGCGCATCGTCCTCACACCGGGGGAGGAAGCAGTGGACATTTCGTGGCAGTTGCAACGCGTCCCGTGGCGACATGGCAGGGAGTGTGGGTGTGACGGCACGAGAAGTGCGGCTCGGTGCCCGAAGCGCGAGCCGGATGTGCGGGAGGACTTCGAGCTACGCCCCTGCTACCTGGGGATGTGGTTCCAGCGCCCGAAAACATCGGCGTCAATCCGACTTACGCCTATGACGCCTGCGCTGGCGCAGGCAATGCGGGCATGGAGGGAAGAATCAACAGGGGAGGGGCTAGTGTTCGCCGATAGTCGCGGCAGGCCGTTTACGTCGCGGGCTGATACAGAGGCGTGGCGCGAACTCTGCTCGAGGGCCGGGGTGAGTGTCGTTGATCTGCACTCTGCTCGTCACACGATGGTGACGGGGTTGCTTGAGGCTGGGGTGGACCCGGAGATCATTAGGCAGCTGGTGGGGCACTCGACGTTGGTGTCGACGCGGCATTATCTGCATGTTTCGCAGGATGCGGCGCGTGCTGCTCTTGATGTGTGGGGATCGTGAGTGTGGAGGTGATGGTGGTGTGGCCGTTGATGATGTGTGCGATGGCCACAGTCCATTTAGCACCGGTTTTCGATTGTGTGGGCGTGTTGCCGTAGGCGAGCCAGGCTTCTTTGGCTTCTTTGGCTTGTTTTGCTGTGAGGTGTGCGCCGGGGATGGTGAGTCCTGCTTGTGGGATGATTAGCAGGTCATGGGTGCTTGTGTTGATGGTTGAGGTGTTTGAACTCATTGATGGCTCTTTCGATGATGTCTTGTTGTTCGAGGGTTAGACTAGTGACGTCAACGACTCGAACACTATCAAACATCGAACGATAGTTCGATAGATCGGGCCATTCTTGCGGAGCAACACGCCCAGCACGCAGCACACTCAACGGATCCACACCAAGCACAGACGCCAACTTGATGGCGATGTCCCCATCGAGCGTGATCGGCTCCGCCCGATCATCCCGCCAACCCTTCTCGACGCGCACGACCCAGATCCGTGACCTGCCTAGTGCGCTCGCGAGCTGATCTTGCGTCATGCCGAGTTTCTTGCGGGCGTCACGCACGAGATTGGCCAACTGGTGATTGGGGGATGTGGCGTATTCCATGCGCGTGATGTTACCCCCAGAAACCGCCGTTGACCAGCGGAAATAAACCACACGTGTGTAATTTATGTAGCCCGAAGTGGCCCACATAACTAGCGGTGGAACACGCCTCTCGCGCACGAACATTGCCCCAAATGTTGCCCTATGTAACCCATGTGGGGTACACTGGAAATCACCGGAAACGAGCGGAACCGAGAGGAACCGAACGGAACCGAGAGACCTACCAGCCACCCGGGCGGCTGCCACCGCCCCCTGCCGAAAGGAACACCATGCAAGCCACACCCCACGACTACGCCACCAGCCTCTGCCGCACCATCAGCGCACTCAACGCCTGCCACGCCGCTAACTGGGCCGCAGGAATCCGCGACTGCCAAAACCAAATCACCACCATCGAAGACATGATGCGCCGCGACGGAATCACACTCGACAGTGACCTTCACGACCTGGCCTACAGCGGCGACATCAGCCAGTTCGCCAGCGCCTAAAAAGAAAGGGATGACACGATGGGCAACCTCGACTACATCACGACCTCCGAGTTCGCCCGGCGCATCAGCTCGAGCGAGAAATACGTCACCAACAACATCAAGGCCGGACGCATCGCAGCCGTCAAACTAGGCCGTGCGTGGCGCATCCGCGAAGACCAGGTCGACGCCTTCATGGAGACCATCGCACTCGAAAACGAACTCCAAGCCACCGCATAAAAAGCGGGTGGCCGCGTGACGCTGGGTCTGCCAACCCAAAAAGCGCGACACAACGACCACCCAATGCACAAGCCCTACCAACCAGGAAGGAACAGCATGCCGCACCACCCTAACACGGTCACAGTGCTGCCGAAAACCACTGACCGCGGCGCATGGATCGGGCAACGGCGCCACGGTCTCGGCTCCTCCGACGCCTCTATCATCATGGGCTTATCCCCCTGGGAATCCCCCTACAGCCTGTGGGAGCAGAAAACCGGCCGTGCCGCCCTCGACCCACCCGTTGACCACGACACCGAGGAACTCCGCGAGTGGGGAAACCGGCTCGAACCAGTCATCCGCGACGCCACCGCCGAAGAACTCGGCGTGACGATCATCAAGCCGGACGAAGCCTGGGCCAACCGGGAGCGCCCCTGGCAACGCGCCAACCTCGACGGGCTCATCCCCGACACGTCGACGTTCTGCGAGTTCAAGAACTCCACCGCCTGGAACGCCGACAAATGGAAGGGCCAAATCCCTGACCACGCCGAAATCCAAGTCCACCACATCGGACTCGTCACCGGCTGGCGTGATGCGATCGTCGCCGGACTTATCGGCGGCAACCATCTCTCCATTCACCGCATCACCCTGAACCAGAACATCCTCGAAATGATGCAGACAGCGGAGGACGAGTTCTGGCGTCACGTCGAGGACGACACTCCCCCCGACGTCGACTGGCACGAACGCACCCGCGACGCCCTCTTCACCGAATGGCGACAGACCCGCACCACCGGCAGCCAGGAAGTCGACCCCGACGAAGCACGGAAGTGGGTGGAGCAGGCCCGCGAAGCCAAGGAAGCCGAGGACGCCGCGAAGCGACGCCGCGCCGAAGCCATGAACCATCTCCTCAAGATGATGGGCGGGCATGAGCAGATCGCCACCGGCGACACCGTGTGGGCCAGAGTCCGCCACGGACAACTCGACAAGCGACGCTTCCAGGACGACCACCCCGACCTGTGGGAGCAGGCACAAACCATGAAACCAGCGGTCGACACAGCCTGGCTGAAAGAGCATCACCCAGACCTGTTCCGCGACTACCAGCACATCACCATCACCATCCCCACCACGTAAGGAGAACAGCAATGAAAGACCTCGAGACCCGCATGGCCGCCAACCAGCAGCCCGCGCAGCAGCGCCCCACCACCCTCGCCGACCAAATCCGCGGCATGGAGCAGCAGTTCGCCCTCGCCATGCCCAAGGGGGCGGAAGCATCCCAGCTTGTGCGTGACGCACTGACCGCACTGCGACAGGCCCCGAAGCTCGCCCAGTGCACTCCACAGTCCGTGCTCGGGTCGCTCATGACCTGCGCGCAGCTCGGGCTGCGCCCCGGCGTCCTCGGGCACGCCTACCTTATCCCGTTCTACGACCGGCGTGCCGGCGGCCTGGTCGCCCAGCTTGTCATCGGCTACCAGGGGTTGGTGGAGCTCGCCCACCGCTCCGGCCAAATCAAGTCGCTGATTGCCCGCACCGTCTACGAAAACGACGTGTTCGACGTCGACTACGGGCTGGAGGACAAGCTCGTGCACAAGCCCTACATGGGTGGCGACAAGGGCCAGCCGATCGCCTACTACGCGGTGGCGAAGTTCACGACCGGCGGGCACGCGTTCTACGTCATGTCCCACCCGGAAATGCTCGACTACCGGGCGCGCTTCGCTAAGAGCGCGGAGCGTGGCCCCTGGGTCGACAACTTCGAAGCGATGGCCTTGAAGACGTGCGTGCGGCAGCTCTCGAAGTGGATGCCGAAGTCGACGGAGCTGGCGACGGCGATCGCCGCGGACGAGTCGGTGCGTGTCGACCTGACCCCGGATGCGATCAACTACCCGGAGCACGTGGATGGGGAGGTCGTCGACGCCCAGGGCACGACCGAGGACACGGCAGGGGAGGGTGAGCAGTCCGCCTAGGAGCGGTAACCGGGGTGGGGTATCCGGTTATCACACCCCCGCGCACCAAGCGCGCACGCTCAACCGTGACCTGCGGAAACACGAAGCGGAAAAGGGAAAACCGCAGGTCAAATATATCGCGCAAAGAACACGAAAACCAGGCGGCTGCCACCGCCCCCAACCATCAACCAGGACATGACACGACAAGCCACGAAATGCCGAAGCCCCCGCTGCAACAACCGCTCATGGCGCGCCGACGGATGGTGCAGCAAGCACGCCCAACACCTCGGCCTGTCAAGGCCAAGTGTGAACGCAGAAGACACGCGCAAAGCCCTCACCCGCCTCTACGAAGATGGGTGGACACAACAGCAGGTCGAGAACGCTGCAGGGGTGAACACCAGAACACAGCGTTTAATCGTCAACCATCGACAAGACACCGTGCGCCATACCACCCACGCCAAAGTGCTAAGCCTCATCGGCAAGCACCCACAAGGCGGGGGTAAGACCATCGCCTGGCCATCGACCCGTAGAATCCAGTCGCTCCAAGCCGCCGGGCACAGTGGACGAGCACTCGCGGCCATGCTCGAGATGTCACCGGAGTTCATCTCCCGCCTCTCCCTCGGCCGCCAAGACACCATCACCACAGTTGCCGCCGACCGCATCCGCGAGCTGTGGGACAACCTCGCCACCAAACCCGTCGCCGGTCCACCAACTGCAACAGCAAAGCGCCTTGGCTGGGCCACACCACTCGATTGGGACAACATCGACAACCCCGATGAACACCGCCCACCACTAGGAAAATACATCGACCTCGACGCTGGGCACAGGCGCGCAGCAGCCTTGATTCTCCGCCACTTCTCCCCAGAAGAACTCCCTGACCACGCCCCTACTCGTAGGCATCTCACACAGATCGCAGACGGACGAGCGGACCGAACGACCGTCAAGTTTTCCCAGTTTCTCTACCTGTGGGGAGAGCGCGCAAACACCCGCAAACGTCACCTTAAGGAGCGCCATGATGCAGCATGACATCGACGTCCGTGACGTCGCCTACTACGCCGAGATCGCGATCCATCGCGGGTGGGATTCTGCCGCGCAGGTTGCGATGAACCACCTTGCGGCTACCGGCAGGCCATTCACCGCGGATGACTTCCGCCGACTCATGGTCGATGCCCCCGACCCGCACCACCCCAACACGATCGGGTCGTTCTTCCGTCGTGCTCACGCCGATGGCCTCATCACACCGACCGGTCGTGTCGCACAGGCAACCACAGCGTCGCGTCACGGCGCGCTGATCCGCGAGTGGATCGGCACACCGCAGCTTGCGGTAATCGATGCCGCCTAGCCCATAAAAACCTGTAATTACACCCACCAGATTCCAAGGAGCACCCATGGCACGAATCCGATCCATCAAGCCGGAGTTCTGGTCATCCCCAAAAATCGGGGAGCTGGACCCATACTGGCGGCTGCTTTTCATCGCCATGTGGAACTGGGCGGACGACTTCGGCCGCGGCACATGTGAACCGCGAGAGCTCATGGGTTTCGCCTTCCCTCACGACGACGACATGACAGTCGGAGAGTTCCGCCGAGGACTCGGGGGAATCCATCGAGTGTTCGGAGTGAAGTTCTACCGTGTCGCGGGACGTTCCTACTACGTCATCCCAACGTGGGAACGGCACCAGAAAATCGACAAACGCGCCAAGGCATCGAAATACCCGGCACCAGACGAAGGTGAACCGTTCGACCCGGAAACGTGGCAGGTCACAAGCGAATCGGGAAATCCCGCCGAATCCTCGGAGGAACCCGCCGAGTCCTCGGGGGAACCCGCCGAGTCCTCGGGGGGCTACTCCGAATCCTCGGTGCTGGAACAGGGGAACAGGGGAACAGGGGAACAGGGGAACAGGGGAACAGACACTCTCGATCAGGCTTCGCCTGATCTCGAGCGTGCGCGTGCGACTGACCCAAGCAAGTTGAACCGGGTGCTTGAGCCGGATCCGGCCGAGTCGATCCCCGACACGTCTCGTGGCTACCCGGATGGGTTCGAGCGATGGTGGGCGACCTACCCGCGTCGGGTCGGCAAGCGGAAGGCCTTCGAAGCCTGGTACCGCGCCATCGGCACACGAGTGAACATCGGGGACCTCCAGGCCGCGACAGAGCGCTTCGCAGCCTGGCACGCCCAGGAGGGCACCGACGAGCGCTACATCCCCCACCCCACCACCTGGCTAGGCCGCGATGGCTGGCACGACGACCTCACACCACGACGAAAACAGGGCCCAGCAGCCCGCCTAAGCGACGAACAGGTACTCATGCGTGTCCTTGGCCCAAACGGCAACTCCAATGCGCCAGACGGCTTTGTAGACGGCCAAGTGATCAACCAAAAGCAGATCGGATAACCACATGCAAACCCCAGAACAAAAAACCGCCATCGCCGTCCGCGTCCTCGGCATCGGCAAACGCCTAGCCCCCGACCGATTCCCCGCCCACACAGACCGCAGCGGAAACATCGACCGCGACCTCGTACTCCAATGGGCCAAAGCCCTCGGAGCCAAAACCTACCCACTCGACCTATGGGAAGAAGCCGTCGAACACTGGGTCAACCACATCGACCACGGACGCATGGCCACCACCGGCGAAATCCTCAAAGCCGCCAAAGCCGTCCGCCAAAAATGGGAAGACGACCCCACCCGGCGCGAACAATTCAAAGCCCTCTACGAGGCCAGGGAAGCCGAACGCGAACGCCAATGGCGCGAAGGCACACTCGCCACAACCCGCGGACACAAACCAGCCATCCAACAAAAACCCCACCCCATCCCCAAAAACGTACTGAACCGCCTGCAACAAGTCGCAGAAAGGAAACGAGCATGAAACCACGAATGACCTACATGCCATCCAGCCTATGGCTCAACCAAAAATTCAGAGCACTCACCATGCCCGCCCAACACCTCCTCCTGCACGCCTACACCTCCCCGCTAACCAACCAAGCCGGAGTGCTGGACTGGCGACCCGCCAGGATCGCCGCCCACACCACCGGCCTAGACGCCAAAGACATCGAACACGCCGGAGCAGAACTCCAATCCACCGGGTGGCTAATCGTCGACGAAGAAACAGAAGAAGCAGGGATCCTGTCCTGGTTCTGCACCACCATCGTCATCAAACAACCCATGGTCATGCAAAACGCGCTGAAACTCGTCGAAGAAACCGCCTCCACCAAGGTGCGGCAAGCTCTCATCAACCAGATTCACGAAATGGACCAAGTCGAACCACCACTCAACGGGCTACAAACCGAGCACGCACGCGAATTCCTCGCCATGTATCCCGAAAAGTAACCCGCACAAAATACCCCCTGGGGGTATATCAGTATACGGGGTGGGGTATTGGTTTGTGCTGGTGAACGCGCATAAACTGTAGAATGTGATGTAAAACACACTATCTAGCTGGCGTCAAAAGTTGCCCGAAGTTACCCAAAGGGGTTACACTATCCACATACCAACCGGCTGCCACCGGAACACACCAACCAGGAAGGACACACCATGACCCCCGCAATGACCGCAGACCGCATCCGCCAAGCCGAACGCGCCGCAGGCGTCTACAACAACGACACCATCACCGGGCTCATCGTCGCCACAACCACACTCACAGTCCCCGGGGCTACCGCCGACGAATGCGACAACGCATTCATCACACGCTACGGGCAGGCCGCCTTTGACCTCATCATCGAAACCGCTCTCGCAAGCGACCACTGCACCTACGTCATCGAAGAAGGTTTCGAACTCTCCTGCGACTACAGCATTGGCGACGCCATTGAGCTTCTCGAGGACGCACTGCCACGAATCAACAGCGAGTGGACAGTCGAATGCGACTGTGAACCGCTCGCCACCATCACCTACTAATCCACCCGTCGCCGCTGGTCGAGAGATTCACCGGCCCACACCACAAAGGACCACCACCATGAACCGGACAGACCTCAACATCCTGATCGAAACCAACGACCCTTACACCACAATCAACGCCCTCTCCTACGCCTACGGCAGTCTCGCCGCAGCGCACGGCGAAAACGTGGCCGCCGACCTCGTCGACTTCTTCACCGCGGGCTTCGCCGCCGCGGAACGCATGCGCAAGGACCTAGCACTGTGACTGCACGCAACACGGCCTACACGGTCATCGTCGCCGGGCTCACACTGCTCGCACTCGCCTTCGTCGCCACGTTCTGCTGGCTCGCTATCAGCGTCGGCGGTGGCCTCCTCGTCCCCCTCGTCCTGCTCGTCACCGCCTGGGTCGCCCGTGACATCTGGGTCGACGTCCTCGGCGGCACCGCACACACCACACACGAAAGGTAATACCCATGTTTGATGTTCAGCCCCTCCTCGACCTCCTCCTCGCAATCCTCAACCTCACCGACGCCATCATCACCGCCATCTACGGCCTGTAAAGGACAACCATGCCCGAACCCACCTGCACCTGCACGCAAGACTTCGACACCCACGCAGACCAAGCACTCACCATCGCCAACGACGAAAGGACCAACGCATGATCGACTACCAATACCTCGCCGGGGGACTTACCGACACCCCGGAGGTTCGGTTCACCCCGTCGGGACGGGGCGTGGTGAATTTCACCCTCGCACAATCAGACTCCCGCAAGAACGACGCCGGGGAATGGGAGACCACCGCCAACAGGTACGTGCCCGTCACCCTGTGGGACACAGACCGCATCAGGTGGACCGATGCCCTCTCCGGACTCGACAAAGGCACGAAGATCGTCGTCCAGGGCAAGCTCATCACCCGCACCTGGGAAGCCAAAGACGGCACCAACCGCTCAAGGCTGGAGTTCCAGGCCCGACACGCCTATGTGGACGCCGCAGCAGGAGCGTCCGCACAGCAGCCGGCGCAACAGTCCGGGGGGGTTGCGCAGGACACACGAGGTGGATTCGGCGGGCAGAGCGAACAGGAACCACCATTCTGATGAAGATCGGATCGTTGTTCTCCGGTTACGGCGGTCTCGACCTGGCTGTGGAAGCCGTCACCGGGGCCAGGCCCGCCTGGTTCTGCGAGTGGGATGCCGCACCGTCAAAAATCCTCGCACATCACTGGCCCGGAGTCCCAAACTTCCGCGACGTCACCAAGGTCAACTGGTCACAGGTTGAACCCGTCGGCATCATCACCGGCGGCTCACCATGCCAAGATTTGTCCGCAGCTGGCAAACGCGCAGGCATGACCGAGGGCACACGTTCGAACCTTTGGGTGAACATGCGCGAAGCAATCGCAGCAATCAGGCCGCGCCTTGTGGTGTGGGAAAACGTACAAGGAGCACTCAGTGCAAAAGCAACAAGCGACAGCGACATGGAACAAGACGGCCGACCGATGGGAGACGGGGGAGGTGGACATCTTCGGGCACTCGGTCGCGTACTCGGAGACCTTGCCGAAATCGGGTACGACGCGAAATGGACGACTATACGAGCGTCCGACATTGGAGCACCCCACCACCGAGCCAGGGTTTTCCTCATTGCCTACCCCCGTACTCCCAACACCAGTAGTCAACGACATGGGAGCGGCATACACCCCCACGACGTGGGACGAGTGGACAACCAAAATGAAACAAAAACACGGCAACAGCAACGGACACGGCAAGTCACTGAACATCGAAGTACAACGACTACTGCCGACACCGGCCGCGTCGGACTGGAAACGGGACGACTGCCCGGCGGACAGGAACCGCAACACCCCCCCCATTAACAACAGTCTCCGTGTACTTTCCGACACCGCGAACAACCGACATGAACGGCTCAGGGAAACACGGGAGCGGAGGGGAGGACTTGAGCCCCGCCATAACCAGTTTGTCGAATGGGGCGAGTACGCGCCCGCTGTTCGACGGTGGGAGAGCAAAGTTGGCCCGGCACCAGACCCAACCGAACTAAACAGCAAGGGTAACCCTAGGCTCGCGGCCCCGTTTGCGGAGTGGATGATGGGCCTGCCCGCCGGGTGGGTCACCTCCCCGGAGATCGGACTAACCAGGGCGCAGCAACTCAAAGCCATTGGCAACGGCGTGTGCCCACAGCAGGCGGAAGTGGCGATACGGCACCTACTGAAACCCACCGACTAACCCCCGGCTGCTGGGTGTGCCAGCACGGCACCTACCCATGCAACTGCCCAGACAAGGAGACACAATGCGACTGCCTGACAGGAAGAAACCCGCAGGCAAATACGACAAATTCGTCCAAGACCTCCACAAAGCAGCCGTAGGCGACCCACAACTCTGGTGGCTCCCCCTACCCGGACAACGAGCACTCTCACCAGGCACACGAGCCACCTACCGCGCCCAAATCAACAACGGTGAACGCCTCGGCGAAGGTCTAGAAGCCTGCACACGCGCCGGGTGGCTCTACGTCCGCGTCAAACCATGAGAAAGGAACACCAATGAGTAACCAACTCACTCCTGAAAAGTTGGCCGAGATTCTGGCCGAGAACAATGACGAGTCGCTGCGCGCAGCGCTGGAAGCCTACGCCAAGAAGCCCTACCCGGAGCACCTGTTGGGCGTGTGGGCGAAGCACCCGGAGTACGGCGACGTGATGTGTCAGTGGGATAGGCCGAGCGTTGATGGAGACATGCGGGTTTCCTGGCGTGATGACCGTACCAATATTGGTACGAAAGTGGCTTTCATTTACGTTTCCGACCTGACTTTCCCTCACCAGGCCACCAAGCCGGAGGATGTGCCAGCGGGCGAGGCGTGGCTGGTGAACGTGAACGACGGGCACGACAGCGGCGAGTGCGTTGTCGCGCTGAAATACGAGGAAGACTCCTGGTGTACCGGAGATGGTGTAGTAGATGGCGAGGACTGGTGGGAAGATAGGGATGTCACTTTGATCGCCCCCCTCACCCCATGCCCGGCCCCCGCGCAGGAGCCGGAGCACCCGCGCACGCTGTCAAGCGCTGAGGACTACGAGACCGCCCCGGTGGGAACCATTGTTGTGGGCGGGCCCAGCAAACCTTGGTGCAAACTCTCTACAGACTTCTGGAGTAATTCAGGTTCCCGCCCGAGCGAAAGCAACTTCGCCTTATCACAAATGGACGCACAGGGGGTGGGGCTAGTGAGTACCGAATACAGGATCGTGCACAGGACGCCCAGGGCAACGTCACCAATGACGGTGTCAAGCTTCGACGAGGCACGCGCCGAGATCGACAAGGCACGCAGACTCGACCCGGTATTCGCCAACGGTCTAGTGATCGAGTCACGCGAGGTCACAGACTGGCAGGAGGTGGAGCTGTGACGTTTCCAAAGCAGTCCAAGACCATTGAGATGGGGATAGCGTATGGCATGCTGTACGAGATTTGTATGGGGCCGTTCTCGATCAATGGGTATTTGCAGTTGCCGCCCGGACACCCGTGGATAGGCAGTGATTTGGAGCGAGACCACGACATTAAGGTACACGGGGGTATCACCTACCGCGCAGGTCGCGTGATCGGGTTTGATACCGCGCACGCTGGCGACGGATACCACCCGGATGCGCCTATTAGCAAAGCCAAGAAGCTCGTGACGTTCCTCATGTCGGGTCACGTGTGGGAGCTGGAGGAAGTGCGGGAAGAGCTTTTCCGCCTGGCGGTGCAAGCCCACGCGGCGGAGGTGGTGGAATGAGCGACCGCATCACCCCAAGCAAACTGACCGAAAACGACGTGGAAATGCTGAAGCGAATCGCCTGGGAGGGAGGAGCTTTTGAAGCGCTCGAATACGGCATTGAGGTCGGTGTCTTCGAGCGCCCGGAGTTGAAGCGGCTTTGGGAGGCACTCTCAGCAGATTTCGCGTCGTTCCGCCTCAAAGAGATGGTTTTAGAGGCCCTGATTGAGGAGATTGAGTAATGGCCGAATACATCACCCCGGAGCAGGCGCGGGAACTACTGGAGGACACGACCCCAGGCCCGTGGACGCTGCGCAAAACCGTTGATGGGGAGGACACCCCCATCGTGGTCGCCGAAGGCGTTAAGCGCCACATTATGACAGCCGACCCAGCAGACTCCGCAGATCGACAGCAGGCAAACGCGAACCTGGTTGCTGCCGCCCCCGACCTGGCCACCATGATCGCCTGGGGGCGGGTGGAGTTCGCGCTCGCACGGGACAGCGACTACGGGTGGGCCGAGTATTTCACACAGTGGGGCGGGTGGACGGTGGAAAAAAGCGCCGCGTGGTGGCACCCGCACCGCGACTTTATGGAAAGGCGACGAGACGGCGGCACGCGCATCGTCTCCCGCTTAGTCATCGACCTGGAGGAGGAAGACGAGTGAGACCTGACTATGACCCGCCCGAGGGTATGCGCTGGACATTCAACGACGAGTACGGCTGGCATTGGGTGCCGGTCGAGGAACCGAGTGTCCAAACCTTCCACGAAGCATTCACATTGGAGGAGGAATGGTGAGCAACATTGACCGCACCATCACCGTCACACTGCCGCGGCCCTACTTCTCCGACGAGTGGGAAACGATATTCACTACCCACGAAGACGTTGCCTGGGAAAATACCGAGCTTGAGCGCCAGCGTACGACGGCGGTGTGGCGCGAAGAACCAGGAACCGTCGGTATAGGCATTGGAAATGCAGACTTCTTCATGCTCGACCATGAAGCGGAATCGGTAGCACTCGCACTACTCGCACACGCAAGGAGGAACACATGAGCATCCACGACGACCTGCGCAAATACATCGGCGACCTCCTCGCGGGAGAAATCTACTGCTACGGGCAAGATGCCCCACTCACCCGCGATCAGCGTGAAAGCCTCGCCTACGACCTAACCCGAATCCTGAAGGAAAATCTGGATGCGAGGACACAGGATAGAACCATCGAGGTGACGCTACCCGAGCCGGACCGAACAGTGGCCGGTTACGAGGCGTATTGGGAGCATCGAATGATCGACCCGGAAGACTACGTCTATGCCATCAAGGGCGGGCACGTCTTAATGTCGCTAAAACAAGGCGGGGTTATTCCTCCAGGGCAGGCGCGCCACCTGGCGTATGCCCTTCTCGCAGCAGCCAACCACGCGGAGGTACAGGAATGAACAACCAAGAAAAAGCCCGCAGCATCATCGAGCGCACCGTGCTAGGCAAGCAGACAACAGCCACCAGCACCGCACTCGCCATTACCCAAGCCCTCGCCGACGCGGGCCTACTCATGCCGGAATTGCCGGAGCCGGGCAGGGCATGGGCAGATGATGACGCGCCCTGGCTGTGGAAAGTCGCGGAGATGCAAAACTCCTTAGCAGTAACGCTCGATACAAGGTACCGACAGCCGGTAATCGGCATTGAGGACTTTAATCAGGAGTTCAAGCGCCTAATCCCCGCCCAGGCCCGTGACCTCGCGCACTCCCTACTCGCAGCAGCCCAATGGGCGGAAGGAGACACCAATGACTAAAACCCTCGCCGACATGACACCCGAGGAGCGGGCGGAATGCGTCGGCATGTGGTGCCACTATCCGTCGACGCGTAACCGGCTCGGGGTACTCTACAGAGTCGAAAGTGGTGGAACCCCATACGTTCTTCGTTTTAATGTTCGGATCGAGGTGCTCGGGTTCTCCGCGGAAGACGTCATCCCACGCTTCGACCTCCCCCGCGCCTGGCAGCCGGACGGGACACCGATTCGCATGGACATCCAGACCGAGACCATCGGGGAGCACGGCGAATACGAGGACGAGTACGGCTTCCCCGACCTGCCCGCGGGCACCATCGTGAAGCGCCACGTCACCCCGTGGGAGGTCGAACGTGACTGAAGCCCTCGCCGACATGGCGCTAGAGAAGCATTCCGAGTGCATCGGGATGTGGTGCGAGGCAGGCGGCAAGCTGTCGGTCATCCGTGGCGTGTACCACTGGAGCGACGGCGGGTTGCGCTTCCGACTCATCAACCCAGCAACCGACACATTATCACGCTTCACTCCGATGGAGGCTGTCACGCTCCGCCCCGACCTACCCCGAGCATGGGAACCGGACGGGACGCCGTGGGAGGGGGAACATGACTAACGCAACCACCACTGCCCCAATACTCGACGTGTTCATTCCCGGCAAACCCATCCCCAAAGGATCCATGCGCCACATAGGCCGCGGCGTCATGGTGCACGACAACCCCGAACTCGCACGATGGATGGACACCATCCGCCTCATCTGCCATACCCGGTACCATGCTGATCCCGTGGACGAGCCGGTCGAAGTCCATGCCGTGTTCTACCTCCCCCGCCCCAAACGCCCACGCTTCCCACTCCCAGGCACCAAACCAGACAGCGACAAACTCGCCCGCGCCATCGGCGACGCACTCGAAGGCATCGTCATCGCCAACGACTCACGCATCACAGACTGGCACACCAAGAAACGCTACGCAGACGAGCAACACCCCATGGGTGCGCACATCACAATCAGAAAGGCCACCGAATGACCAACCTCACGCACAAACACGTCGAAGAACTGGAGCGACGCATGGAACAGCCCCGCGTCATGCGCCTCCACGAAGCAGCCCTCCTACCCACCCGGGCGCATGAGTGGGACGCTGGGTGGGACGTGCACGCCGACGAAACCGTAGTGATCCGCCCCGGGGAGACCGTCAAGGTGCGCACAGGTATCGCTGTCGGTGTGCCTGTCGGGCAGGTGTGCGACGTCCGCTCCCGCAGCGGACTGGCGTCCCGCGGGGTAGTGGTCGCCAACAGCCCGGGCACCATCGACGCTGGATACGTCGGGGAAGTGTGCGTGCTGTTGCACAACCAGGTCCGCGAACTCCACCGCGTCAACAGGGGCGACCGCATCGCCCAACTCGTGTTCCTCCCCATCAACACCACACCACTGCGCGAAGTTAACGCTCTCGACGAGTCGGAGAGAGGAGGTGCTGGGTTTGGCAGCACGGGCAAATGACTGGCGCGCACACCAAAGACTTTCTGCAACCGACGTAGCAAACCTCATCGGCTACAGCCCGGCCACCATCTTCAGCTGGCACCACGCAGGCAAAATGCCACCACCAGCCCCACCAAAACGCCTCGAATGGTACGCCGCCGACATCAAACGGTGGATCGCTGAAAACTTCGACACCGACACAGCATGACAAACGTATCCCGAAGTGTCCCAATTGGGTGACATATCGGCTAGGGTTGAGCGCATGACACAGGCGTGTTCCCCGCCATCATGCGGGGCTAAAACCCTCATCACCACTTGCCAGTTATCTTGTCGTGCGCGGCGGTTGGAGCGTGATTCGCAGGCGATGCACCGCACGCTGAAGCACGTGATCCCTGGCCCGCACCTGTGGGGTGTGCCGGAGCATGGTGTGCTGGTTGTGCAGCACCAGGAGCCGGTGCACTGGCCCACTGCCATGCCGGGGGTTGTGGATCACTCCCACACGGTGGAGGTCACGACACCTATCACCGGCGCTCCTATCACGTGGGCGATCATCGCCAACCCCACCCGAGCCATAGCGCAGGGTATGGGGAAGCGGGGCAAGCGGGTTGCTGTCACCCCGGACGGGTGGAAACGCTGGATTGGGGACAGGCTCGAGGGTGCGATCAACATCCGTGACCTGGACGCGGCTGGACTGCCCGTGGCTCGGGGGAAGCGGCACGAGATGCGCACTACCCATCACCGTGTGCTGTACACGGGTACCGGCACGGTCGCCAACCAGGCCCGGTTGGCGGAGCTGCAGGCGACCGGCATTGGCCGCGGTAAGGCCTACGGGTGTGGGCTGCTCATCGTGCAGGAGGGGATCGTATGACCGCGGCGCAAACACTGATCTGGGAGACCGCCGGACGGCCCGGGGTGACCGGGGCGAAAGGAAAACTCCTCAAACCCGAACCGGCCATCTGCGCCATCACCGGGGAGTATTGCGAGGTCACCGCCGACGCCACTCGCGCACTGGGGGAGAATTTCACCGACCAGTCCCTGTGGCGTGCCCACACCGGGAGGGTGGGGCAGGCTGCCCTGTGGTGCTGCTCGGGTAAGGGCAAGGACTCGCCGCGGATGTGGTCGTGGGTGTGCGCCCCCGGGCATGATGTGCCGGACAGTGTGGAGAAAGCGCCCCTGCATGTGCCGGGGCTGTGCCAGACGAACCGGGGAAACACGCGCCCGATCATTGACACGCTCATGAGCCCGCCTGCGGGTGAGTGGGTCGTGTGCGTCGCAGTATCCGGCCAGAAGCACGTCCTGCCGTATGCCACCACAAACCGCGGCGTGGGGGAGTGGACGATCCGCATGGAGGACACCACCATCACCGCCACACCCACCCAGTGGCGAACCGTCTTCGAGTCGGTGCTGGCACTACGCCGCCTCGGGATCCCCGCGGACAGTATCAAGACCGGACGCCCCGACCACATCAAAACCCTCGAGAAGCTGCGCTGGTGGCAGGAATACCAGTCCACCCTCGCCCCCTACCAAACCTCACCCTTGGTCGACCTGGCCCTGTGGTGCATCACGAAACCAATCATGGAGGACAACATTGTCTACACCTACAGCCGATGAACTCGACTACGCGACCATCAAGCTGATCTTCGCGCTGCGTGACAGCCTCACCCAAGACGGGCCCTCCCGCCTCGACTTCTGGAACACCAGGGTTACCACGGCGATTGAGACCGCCGCCGCCGGATCATCCACCGCCGGGCAAGCAATCACCACCGCGGCCCGCAAACTGCAAATCCCCGCCCTGGGCAAGGATCCCTCGGCTCATGCCGCGGACGCCGCGGCAATCATCGACCAGGACTACGCGGCGTGGGCACGCCACATCGCCCAGAACATCGTCTACATCGTCGCCCTCGCCCGCATTGAAAACACCGAGCTGCAGGCCGCTAAGACCGCACTGAAGGAGACCCGCTAATGACCACCATCACCCCCACCGCACCGACCACCGTCCACCTGTCTGCTACCCTCACATCCCCCTTCCACCACGGAGCTGGCAGCGCCGGAAACACCAGCCTGCTGCGCACCCAGGACGTCCTCCAGCCCGACGGCACCGTCGCCCGCGTACCATTCCTCTCCGCCGCGAGTGTGCGCCACGCCCTGCGTGACGCGTTGGCGTGGGAAACCGCCCGCATCATCGGCCTCGAGCCGGGCAGCCTCACGAAGCAGGCCGTCGACCTCCTCTGGGCCGGTGGGGCCGTGTCCTCCACAGGGGCACGCACCGACCTGGAGATGATGCGCCGCGTCGAGGAGCACTACCCGACGTTGGCGATGCTCGGCTACGCCGCCAAGTCGGACATCATCACCGGCACGCTACGCGCCAGTGACATGATCCTCGCCTGTAGGGAAAACGCGCACCGCCTTAACACCGACCCCGACGAGCTCCGCCCAGCCGCCCACTACCGGTCGGAGGAGTTCGGTACCCGCCACGACCAGGCCAGCAGCCCCGCGGGCCAGTACATTCGGCTTGCCGGGGAGGTTGAGACCACGCAGATGATCTGGGACACGCAGGTCCTCATCCCTGGGGCTGTGCTGTGCGGTGAGGTCTCCCTCACCCCCGCGGCCACCCGGGCGCATATCGACGCGCTGGGGGCCGCACTGCACCTGTGGGCACCCGATGGGGTGGTGCGCCTCGGTGCGAAAACCGCGCAGGGCTACGGCACCGCCACCCTGTCCCACCAGGACAACCTCGCGGGCTGGGACACCCATTACGGGCTGTGGGCCGAGCACGTCGCAGACCACGCCGACGACATCCGCTCCCTCCTCGCCGACCTGGGGGAGTAGTGCCGTGGACGTGACCATCACTGCACGGCTTAGTACCCCCGTGGTGGGTAGGGTAGGCCCCCTCGACGGCCCGTTGGCGTGGGCAGCATGGCAGCACGCGGCAGCCGCCGGCGAGACGCTCGACCCGATCACCGACGACCAATGCCCGGATTTTGACCTCCCCCTCGCACGGTGGGAGCAGGACGGCTACTGGGGGTGGTGCGTCTCCAACCCCATCGGGGAGCCTGTGCATCACAGTGCTGTGGAGATTCGACGCCGCCCAGCCTCCACAGCGATGGCCGCGTACACGCAGGCGCGGGAGCACCACACGGGTCTCGGCCCGCTCAAGGCGAGAAACGTCACCCTCGCAGCAACCCACTACACCACGATCAGCTGGCACGCCACCATCACCGACAGGGCACGGCTCGACACGCTGCTCGGCCACATCACCCACCTGGGTGGCAGGCACAGGAACGGGTATGGCCGGGTCGCTGGCTGGGAGGTCCAGCCAGGCCCGGCAGGTGGGTGGAGGAAGCGCCCTCTCCCCGCGGAGGGTGGGCGGGTGATGCGGGTACGCGCCCCCTACTGGCACCCCACAGAAAGAACAGCATGCGCCTAACCACCGTCATGCCCACAATCCCAGAGCGACGCACCTGGCGAATCCCAACCATCGCCCAGCTCGACGCGCTCGGACTCACCCCCACGGTCGTGGAGCAAGACCCAGCCCTACCCATCGGCCACGCCTCACAACTCACCACCGCCCAAAAGGCGTTGACTGCTGGGCTAGAGTCGGGCGCTAGCCACATCCTCTACGCCGAAGACGACATCGACATAGACCCCACCATCACCCGATACCTCGACGAACCGGGTGAGGGGATCCTCACCTTCTGGTACCGGCGCAGGTTCACCCCACGCCCGGACGGGCTCATCCCCAATCGGCTACGCTGGATCAGCTCGCTGGCCTTCCTCTGCGACCGAGCTACCGCCCAGCGTCTCGCCGCCTACAGCGGCAAACCGGGTATCGACATGGCCATGCGCCACGACCAGGCCCCCCTCTACGCCACACCCCGCCCCATGGTGGAGCACAGGGCCGTGCCACGCGCAGCCTCCACCGGCAGCCACATCACCAGCGAAGGCGACTACCAAGGCCCCAACTCGCACCACATCCTCACCCATGTGTGGGAGTGGCTTCCCGCCCGACGCGACCGCAAACGCGTCACCACACCAAGCATCGCCGCCAACGCGCTGGGGATTACCCCGCATGAGGTCACCTGGGCGTACCAAGCACTGCTCACCATGGGCTGCGTCATCAGAGACCCATCCGGCTTCCACCGAGCCGCACCACCCCCATGGCACACCACACAACCCACCGAGGAGGACCCACAACTGTGGTAAACATCGCCCACGGATACCGAGACAGCGACGGCAAGTGGCATGCCGACAACCCCGAGGACTACCCACCCATGGACATCCATGGGCAGCTGCCATGGTCCGTCCTCGACCAAAGCGCTGGGCACTGGCGAGCACGAGTGAAATGGTGGCGCAACCAAGGCGTGGACGACATCACCCCGCGCCTTCACGCCCCCGCGATGATTAACACTGGCCGCCACGGCCGCAACTCACAGGGAGTCTCCCGGTTCGACCCGTTCCTCACCGAGCTGCTCGTCACCTGGCTATCAGCACCAGGAGACCTGGTCTACGACCCCTGCGCCGGAGGCCCCGTGCGCGGCATCGTCACCACCCACCTAGGCCGCGAATACACTGGCTGCGACATCAACCACGACCAAATAGAAGCCAACCGCGCCGTAGCTAGTAGGTGGGGACTAACCCCAGAATGGCTCCACATGGACGGGAGAGACCAGGCCGTCGAGCCACAAACACAAGACTTTGTGCTGACCTGCCCGCCTTACCACAACCGCGAACGCTACAACGTAGGCGACGGCGACCTATCCATGATGCGCTGGGAAGAATTCACCAAAGCGCACCAGGACATGGTGCGAGCAGCCACCTACACACTCAAGCCAAACCGCTTCCTCGCGTGGGTCATCTCCGACGTCCGTGACTCCAAAGGTCACCTCCGTGGCTTGCCCGAGCTCGCCACCACCCACATCAAACTGGCTGGGTTGCACATCACCAACCAGCTCATCCTCGCCGAACCAGGCGGCCTGCGGGTTAAAACCATGCGGGTGCCGTGGACAGCAGCCCGCACCACCACACGCCGCCACCAACACATCATCATCGCCGTCAAAGGCGACCGCAAAGCAGCAACCAAGAGGATCACCAATGCTCATTGATTCTCCCCGCCTCAAACACGGGGACAGGGAACACTGGTCCCGCCTCGAGCGCTATGACCAGGCAATCGGCACCCGCCTCGACCGCAAAGAAGAACAAGCCATCACCCGCATCACCCAGTGGGCCGCGGCAGGTGACGGGGTGTGCTCCGTCTCCTGGGGCAAAGACTCCACCGTCGTGGCACACCTCCTCGCATTGTCTGGTGTACGCGCACCGATCGTGTGGGTACGCTCCGACCCATTCGAAATGCCAGAATGCGACGACGTGAAGGACGCATTCCTCGCCACCCACACCGTCGAATACGTCGAAAAACGAGCAATACTCCGCAACCCCAAGCGTGGTGAAGAAGGCTACGAAACCCACCACACCAACCCGAACAAAAAGCACCAAGACGTCCTCAAAGAAAACATCCGCGGCCGCTATATCTCCGGCGTCCGCGCCCAAGAATCACGCATGCGCCAACGATCCGCCCGCTGGCACGGCACGGTCTCCAAAAACACCTGCCGTCCCATCCTCGACTGGACCGCCGAAGAAGTCTTCGCCTACATGTATCGCGAAAACCTCCCCGTCCACCCCGCTTACGCCATGACCTACGCAGGCAAACTGGATCGCCGCTGGCTCCGTGTCCACCCCCTGTGCTCCTACCACGAGGAGTCCAGCGTCCACGGCCGGGACATGGTCTCCTGGGAAGACGACTACTACGCAGACGCAATCCACGCAGCCATCCAACACCGATTGATAAACCGATAAAAGAGGTGACAATGTGAGTGACCCCATCAACCCTGACCACTACCAAGGGTTCACATCTGGCGCGCAGGCCATCGACATCACAGAGCATTTAACGTTCAACGGTGGTAACGCCGTCAAATACCTGGCCCGATCATGCCGCCTCGATGGACACAACAAAGGTGACGTGCTGCAAGACCTACAGAAGGCAGCCTGGTACGTGCAGCGCGAAATTGAGCGCATCCAGGAAAAACACGCATCAGACGTGTAGCCCAAAGTAACCCACGTGCACTAGTGTGATTTAGTGTGCGTCCACCGTGTGAAGGACACAGTGTTTTCATCAACCCAGCCCAGGCGTCGGAGCAGGAACGTGCCGACGCCATCGAGATGTGCCAGCACTGCCCCATCCAACGCGAATGCGCTGTGGATGCACTCACCGCCGGAACCACCCTTGACAAGGAGCGTGTCACCGAAGCAATGGACGTCATCCAAGCCGGTGTGTGGCTTAACGGGCGAAGGCAACAAATCGCACACCTGTACAACATCGTAGGGCTCACACCACAAGAGAGAGCCGGGAAGCGACCCCCGACGCCACGAGTCTGCTTGGACTGCGGGCGGAGGATGATTCCCCGCGACAAGTCGATTCACCTCACACCCGAAATCATCACGCACGCGGCCCGCGGCTACTGCCGAACCTGCTACGCCCGCCGCAAACGCAAGGGCCTCCTGCCGGAACTGAAACAGAAGCACCAAGCCGTTCTCGGGTGGCCGGAGCAACATACACGCAAGGACGGTAAACCGTGAACGAGTTTGAGCGCTGCAAACGCAAGGCTCGTAGGAAGCCTACGCTACAACGGGGTGTTTTGGTACCGATGAACGTGTGGGAAGCAGTGCGGCGCAAAGCGCTTGAGGTGAGAGCAAGGATCGACATGGGGCGCTTCGATGTGGACGCGATCTATCCCATCGTCATGCAGCGCGGTAACTATGTTGTTGACATGGGTAACGAGCGCAGCGCGTGGTACGACGTGACACCGGTTGTGAACGATGACGTGACTGTCACGATGTTGTCTGGCGGGTACGTTATCGGTTTTGTCCGCGAGTTCGACAACATTGGGATGTTCACTGGGGAAAGTGTCCAAATGTAGCCCAATCATGGTGTAGGATGACAGGCACGTGATTCAGTGTTTAAGGGCTACTCATGACCCTTCCCCTTTCGGGCGAGGTAGTACCTGCACGGGGTTGCTAGTCATACTGGGTTGCATTATTGTCCACGTGCGGCTCGGCTTGGCGAATGGCTCGAGCAAGGGTTGGATGTCCCCTTCATTGATCCCTGGCCACGGGGGGTAGAACTCGAGCAAGACTGTGGCGGAGCGTGAGTAGCATCCCACCTTGGTGCAAGGCCAGGGCACGCACGAGACATGCACCAAACGGTGTATGTCCTATCGAGGCTGGGCTAGTGCCAGCGTTACGCAAAACTAGCCACCGCAGTAAGGCGTAGCTCAACTGGTAGAGCGCTGGTCTCCAAAACCAGTGGTTGCAGGTTCAAGTCCTGTCGCCTTAACGTAGTTCCTTGTGGTGTAAGTGGCAGCACACGAGGTTTTGGCCCTCGAAGCCCAGGTTCGACCCCTGGCAAGGAAGCATGGCCCACGTTCCGTTGAAAGACATCGCCTACTACCCTGGCAACGCTCGCCGCGGCAACGTTGACATGATCGCCGACTCCCTCAAAACCCACGGCCAGTACAAACCCATCGTCGTCAACCGCGGCACACAAGCCCCCGAGCTCGCAAACACCGTCATCGCCGGAAACCACACACTGCAGGCCGCGGCACTGTTGGGTTGGGACACGATCGACGTGCACTACATTGATGTCACCGCCGACGAAGCACGCCGAATCGTCCTCATCGACAACCGCACCCAGGACAAAGCCACCTACGACGTCGAGGCCCTCCTCGACCTCCTGACAGAAACCCCCGACCTCGACGGCACCGGGTTCACCCGCGACGACGTCGACGCCCTCCTCGAATCACTCGACGAGCAGGAAACCGACGACGACATACCAGACATGCCCGACGAACCGGAACCCGCGGTATGGGCCGTCCTCGTCGAATGCGACAGCGAAGCCGACGCCCGCGACCTCAAAGCCCGCCTCATCGCCGAAGGCTACCAAGCAGGAATCGCCTAGCCGGACAACCCCCACACAGCTGTAACCTGACCGCCCGAACCACGACCCGGGAGGTCACCGCATGCCACAAAAACACGTCGACCACTACAAACTCCACATCGCCGAACGCTCACGCAAGGCAAAAGACATGCGCGTCCTGGGCTACACCTACCCACAGATCGCCGAAGAACTCGGCGTCTCCGTCCTCACCGTCCGCAACGACATCAAACGCTACACAGAAGACCTCCCCCGCGAACACGTCGAAGAACAACGCCAGCTCCAACTCGAGCAACTCTCACTCGTCATCCGCAAACTCTCCCCACGCGTCGCAAAAGGCGACTACAAAGCAACCGACCTCTACCTGAAAACCTTGGACCGCATCTCCAAACTCACAGGCACCGACCAACCCGCCGAAGACCGCAGCGGAGAAGCAGTCGCCCGAGAAGCACTCACCGCCATGATCGAAGCAATCAAAGGGAGCGTCGACTAATGGGCGAGACCGTAGGAATGAGCGTAAAGCAGCGCCAATCGGTGAAGCACTCCACGCGGCGCGTCAACATCTTCGACGGATCCGTGCGTGCCGGTAAAACATTCGGCTGGCTGTGGATCATCCTCAACGAGTGCGCAACCTACACCGGGGCTGGCAGCGTAGTGATCTTCGGTAAGAACCGCGACAGCATCTTCCGCAACGTGTTCGAACCAATCGAAAACGTCGACGTGTTCGCACCCTTCCGCCCCTACGTGCGCTACCGGCAGGGCTCCGGCACGGCGCACATCCTCGGACGCCGCGTCCACGTCATCGGAGCGAACGACGAGGGCAGCGAATCCCGCATCCGTGGCATGACCATCGGGCGAGCCTTCGGCGACGAGATCACAGTTCTGAACAAGTCGTTCTTCAAGCAGATGTTGGCCCGCATGTCCGTCGACGGGGCGAAACTATGGGGCACCACGAACCCCGACTCCCCCGCGCACTGGCTGAAAGCGGACTACCTGAACAAAATCCCAGGCTCTGTGCATTACGACGACGCCACACCCGAGGGCGACCAGCTCACCACGTGGACGTACTGGCACTTCACCATGGATGACAACCCGTCTCTGTCGGACGAGTACCGCGACGCCTTGCGACGCGAGTACACGGGCCTGTGGTACAAGCGGTTCATTCTCGGCCTGTGGGTGTCAGCGGAGGGGGCTATCTACCCCATGTGGGACGAAGACAAGCACACGATCCGCCCGGAAAGCATTCCCCAGATATCCCGCACATTGGCACTGGGCGTTGACTACGGCACCACCCACCCCACCGCGGGCATGCTCCTCGGTGTCGGCACTGACCACGAGGGGATAACCCGCCTGTACGTCCTGGACGAGTGGGCACCAGCAACCGGCACGACCGACGCGAAACTGTCCGCCGACCTCACCCGCAAACGCGACGAGTGGCGGAAAAAGTGGCCCGAACCAGAATGGACCTACGTCGACCCCGCCGCGAAATCGTTCTACACCCAACTGTGGGAGGACAACCACCCCGACCTCGCGAAAGCCGACAACGCGGTACTCGATGGGATCCGTACAGTCGCCAGTCTGCTGGACAATGGGGACCTCCTCGTATCCAAGACGTGTACCAACCTCATTAGAGAACTGCCCGGCTACCGGTGGGACGACAAGAAAGCACAACGAGGCGTGGAAGCACCAGTCAAAGAACAAGACGATCACGTCGACGCACTCCGCTATAGCGTCTATTCGTCCCGGTGGGAGTGGGCACGCCTCCTCAACCGCGAATTGGAGCACCCGTAATGCCGTTCCCCGCCCCCAACACCCCATGGCCACTCCCGCAATGGGAACCCGTGCGCACCATGGTCGCCGAAGCAGCACTGTGGTGGGAGGGCAACACTGCCCAACTCGCATCCACCTACCACACCCAATACCGCCCCTCCCAGTTCACAGGAGGAGTCGTCGGCGGCGTATCCCGCTGGTTCTGGGGAACACCTGATACACAGCAGCGCCGCCGCGTCCACCTCCCCCTAGCCGCGGACATCGCAGCCACGTCAGCAACTCTCCTGTTCGACCGCGCCCCCACATTCACCCACCCCAACCAGGACATCAAGACCTCCCTCGACACGCTGGTGAACCCAAACACGTTCCCCTCCGAACTGCTGGTCGCCGGTGAATCCTGCGCAGCACTCGGCGGTGTGGGCTGGCGCATCATGTGGGACACCACTATGAGCGACCACCCCTGGATCGACTGGGTTGACGCTGACATGGTATTCCCCACCTTCCGCTACGGAAGGCTCGAGTCTGTCATGTTCTGCGAGCAACTCCCCGCGATCCCGATGGACAAGCATGTCTACCGCCTGTTCACAGAACACGAACACGGGCGCATCACTTACAGGCTTATGGCAGGCCACGCCAACAACGTCGGCCGCGTCGTCTCGCTTGGTGACCACCCTGCAACGATCCCGCTCATCAGCCTGGTCGACGCTGACAGCGCGCAAGAAACAGGCCTCAACGCGCTTACCGCCGGGTACATCCCGAATGCACGCCCCGTTGTCGGCCTCCGACGTGACGGGCAACTCCGCAACATCGGCCGCCCAGACCTCACCCCCGACCTCTTCCCCCTCTTCGACGCGCTCGATGAAGTGTGGACAGAGATCAGAGCAGAACTCCGCTTGTCGCGGAAGAAAATCATCGTCCCGGACTGGATGCTCGAGACCCGCGGCTTCGGGGCGGGCACAGCGTTCAACGACGATAGGGAAGTGTTCTCCCCCGTGCGTGGACGCCCAGACTCCAGCCAGGGCATCGAGGTCTACGCCCCGGACCTGCGCGTGGATGACATGCTCACCGCGGCGTCTGCGTGGGCCGAGAAGATCATCCAACGCGCCAATTACTCCCCGGCATCGTTCGGGATGGACACCGCGTCGATGGGGGCAGGGACACCAACCGCAAGGGAGATAGAAGCCCGCTACGATGCATCGTTGCGCACGTGGTCGGCAAAGTCAGCGTACTGGCTCACGGGTTTGCAAGAAGCGGTGAACGTGCTCGTGCAACGCGACAGGTTCATGCACGGGCAGGCGACCATCATCGAACCTATCAGCGTTCATATGGAGCGCCCCGTGCAGGAAACGCTCGCGGACAAGGCGCAGACCATTCAAGCGTTGGACGCGGCACGCGCCATCTCCACGGGTGAGAAAGTCGCAATGCTGCGCCCCGAATGGGACGATCAGCGCCAGGCCGACGAGGTTGAGCGCATCATGCAGGAACAAGGAGTGGTCACAGACCCGTTTGGCACAGCACCGGACCAACCAGTCGACCTGTAGGCTAGGCAACTGTGTACAACCCGGATGTGCTCGACACCATCGGCGGGAGCATCGTGTCTACCTATGAAAAGGCGGAGCTCTACCTGATCCGCATCATCCGTGATGCTCTTCTACGGGTGGGGGAGGAACCGAACTGGGCTGTGACACAACTCCTCGCGATCAGGCAGGAACGTCACCGGATCCAGGGGTTGATGACCGTCTTGCAGCGCAGGTCGCCTGTTCTGTGGGCCAGTGTGGTGGATGAAGCGTACACGTCTGGTGTGTTGCAGGCGGAGCGGGAAATAGGGCAGCTCGAGCAGGCGGGTTTGTTCCAAGCAGCCCCCGGGTCCACGGTTGTGAACGATGCTGCGGTGACTGCCCTGGCTTCCGAAGGAGTGACGCAGATGCACAGGGTGCATGCGAACATTCTGCGCCGGACCGAGGACGCCTGGCGTCGGATCGCGGCAGATGCCGCAGGGTTCACCACCACGGGAGCCATGACGGTGCAGCAGGCCACGCAGCGGGCGTTTACCCGCATGGCCCGCGATGGCATGGGGTTCTTCGTTGATGATTCTGGCCGCAAGTGGGGGTTAGACACCTACGCCCACATGGTGGTGCGTACTGCCACCACACGGGCATTGCTGCAAGGCCACACGGACACCATGCTCGACCGTGGTGTTGACCTCGTTGTCGTTTCCTCCCACCCGCGGCCAGCACCAGTATGCGCCCCCTATGAGCGGAAGGTGCTGTCGCTGACGGGGAAGTACCCGCGGGGAACGCACCGCATCGGCGATAGTATCGTGCGTGTGGAAGCGACACTCCGCGAAGCGGAAGCGCACGGTCTGCATCACCCTAATTGCCGCCACAGGCATTCCGCCTACGTGCCCGGCATCACCAACACCACACCACCGCAGCCCAACCCCAACCACGAGGGGTACAAGGCCACGCAGAAGCAGCGCCGCCTCGAGCGTGAAATCAGGGCGTCGAAACGCATGGAAGAAGCCGCACTGTCGGAGCAAGCACGCATGGACGCACGCCAACGCACCCGCACCTACCAGCAGAAACTACGCGAACACATCGCACAGCACGACCTACCCCGCTACCGCAAACGCGAACAACTCACCAAACCCGGCGGAATCATCGCAGACTTCTAGCCGAGGCACATTTCTCTCTGGATGATCGTCGCGGCCTGGCGGTAACCGTCCTCGTCGACGGGGTGAACTTTCTCTACCATTTCATTGGTGTCAAGGCCGTCGTGTTTCATGTCGCAAATCTGCAGCGCCGCGTCCTTGTCGAGCGTGATGTCCATGTCCCACAACTTCGTGAACACGGACATGTAGCGGTCGGCTTCCTTAGCCTGGCGCTCTTCATCTGACATTCCGCATGCGGTGAGGGTGATAGCGAGCGTGGCGGCGGTCGCTACAAGTGCTTTTCTCATGCCGGTAACCCTACTGGACAACGCGACGTTTTGTGCACGGTGAGCGGGAACAACTTCCCCGATCTAGGAGCATCGAGTGTCCGAGAACGTCCAGGCGACTAACCAGACCGCAGCAGCCGCATCAGCGGAACAGGCCGCAGCAGCATCAAATTCAGCAGCGGCAGCAGCACAACAGGCAGCAACCCGCACCCCGGCGAATATGCCACCCAAGCAGCAACCCGCCGACCAGCCCAACAGTGTTGACGCGCTGCCCGACTGGGCGCAAAACATGGTGCGCGACCTCCGCGAGGAAAACGCCAAGCACCGCAACAAGGCTAAGACCGCCGCGGAGGAAGCAGCAAAGCGCGAACAAGAACAAGCACAAGCCGCCCGCGACGAACTCGTCCAAAACATCGCCCAGGCACTCGGACTCGCCAACGACCCAGACGACCCGCAGGCACTCCTCGAAGCCGCGAACAGCAAAAACAGCGAGTACGAACAGCAGGTTAAGGAACTCACCGACCAGATCAACACCTACCGCCGCAACGACGCCATCGACCAAGCAGTAGGCGACCGACGCGTCAACAAAAACCTGCTCAAAGCGGTTCTCGCGCAGGACAACGCCTACCGCCAGATAGACGTTAACGCAGACAACTTCGCAGACCAGGTGTCCGAAGCAGTCAACAAAGCACTCGACGCCAACCCCGAACTCGTCCAGGCGACACGCGGCCAATCCGGCATCGACACATCGAACACCAAAAACGGCGACCAGCCCCTCACCCGAGACGACCTGAAAACAATGTCCGCCGAGGACATCAACCAGGCCGTGCGAGACGGGCGACTCGACCACCTTCTCAAACGATAAGGAGCACACACAGTGTCTGTAGAAACCTTCATCCCCGAGGTCTGGAACGCGGCCATCAAGGAGCCGTACGAAAAGAGCCTCATCTTCGGCCAACCGTCCATCGCATCGTCCGCATGGATGGGTGAAATCACCGGCATCGGCGATACCGTCCACATCAACCACCTCTCCGCCCCCACGGTGCGTGACTACACCAAGGGCACCCCGGTGGAGGTTGAAGAACTCAACACCACCAAGACCACCCTCACCATCGACCAGGGCAAGTACTTCGCGTTCCGCGTCCACGACGTCGACAAGGTGCAGGCCGCTGGTGATTTCCAGGGCCCCGCGACCCGTTCCGCTGGTGTTGAGCTGCGCGACAACGCCGACAAGTACATCGCTGGTCTGCTCAAGGACGGTGCGCTGTCTGCGAACAAGATCGGCACCGTCGAGGTCATCGACGACGACCCGTCTAAGGCTGGTGCCGAGTACTCGGCGTACAAGGTGCTGGTTCAGCTGTCGAACAAGCTCAACCGCCAGTCCGTGCCGACGATGGGCCGCTACGTTGTGGTCGGCCCTGACACCTACTCCGCACTGTTGATGGATCCGCGTTTCTCCCGCGTGGATGCGTCCGGTGATGGTGAGGGCCTGCGCAACGGCATCGTCGGTCGCGCTGTTGGCTTCGAGGTTCTCGTGTCCAACAACACCCCGCTTGTTGCTGGCCGTGAGGTCGCTATCGCGGGCGTTCCTGACGCGTTCGCGTTCGCCTCCCAGCTCGTAGAGACCGAGGCTCTGCGCGACCCGGCCCACTTCGGTGACATCGTGCGTGGCCTGAACGTCTACGGTGCCGCGGTGACTCGCCCGGAGGGTATCGCCACCGCCGAGGTGAAGATCGTCGCACCGACCGCACCGTCCGAACCCGTCGCTGCCTAACAGGTAGTTGACGGCAACTAGGCCGGGGCCGTGACAATACGGTCCCCGGCCTTTCGCCAATCCAAGGAGAAAACATCGTGCTGTTGTTCGCTTCGGAAGACGACTTCGAAAAGTACGCCGACATGGAAGCCCCGACGAACATTGACCGCCTGCTCGGGTTGGCGTCGTCCTGGGTACGTGACGCAGTACGTCGCGCCCACTTCGACACCACCCCGGCAGGTTTACCATCCGACCTGGAGGTGGAGGAAGCGTTGCGCGACGCCACCTGCGAACAAGTCCTCGTGTGGGTACAAAACGGTGTAGAGCCGGGCAAAACCCCAGAACGTGGCCCCGTCTCCTCGTCGTCCATAGGTGATGCTTCACTGTCCTACGAGACAGCGAGCGTGGCCGAAGCTAGAGCACTCGCCGCCATAGAGCTCGCCCCCACAGCTCTGGCGATCCTCGACGCTGCTGATCTGACAGGGGGCCAGCCATGGGTTCTGTAGAAGATGATCTCGCCACCGAGTGGTTCACCCATGATGTGGTTTTCCATGTCGGTGCCGGGGAGTCACCGTACGGGCCGAGCGCTGGTGATGACGTGCCGGTGAAGTGCCATGTGCGGCAACAAGTGCAGCGAGTGGAATCCCCGCAGGGGCAGCAAATCGTTACCGACACCATCGTCTACGCTCCCTTGCGGGTCATGGCAGAACGCGGGGACACGCTCACCCTGACCGACCCTTTTGAGCCTGGTCCGTGGCAAATCATCGCTAGGAGCGTGCACCACGGGGCTGGTGTGAACCTGCCTAACCATCTGAAATTCGTGTGCGATGTTCCCACGTCGCCAGGAGTAGAGACGGCAGGCCCGTATGGCTGACCTTGATTGGAAAGGCGACGACATCGTCCGCGGCCTGGAGCAGGCGGTGAACAACGCTGCTGAAGCCGCCGCCGAACACTTAGGTGATGAAGCGGTGCAACGCACCCCAGTGGAAACCGGCACACTTCGCGCCAGCATGAAGGTCACCACCGACGGTGAGGGCACCAGCGCCGTGTCTTACAACACTCCCTACGCCGCCCGCCAACATGAAGAAATCGGGTGGCAACACCCCGGCGGTGGGGAAGCGAAGTTCCTCGAGAACGCCATGACCGCAGCCGCCCCGGCGATGCGTGAAGCCATCGCCACCGAACTTAGAAAGGCCTTGAAGTGACAACCGTGTTCGATGTTTTAGCCAGCCACGGCATCGTTGGTGACGACGCGACCACGATGCTGCGGGCCGTGTTCACCGCGATGATGGATGACCGGTTTGAGTCGAAGCGGGACGCGCTGGGTCTTGGCCCGTTCTACGGTGACTTCCGTGACCTCGCGGTGCAGCTCTCCCATGCTCGCCTCGAGGTCGGCTCCACCGTGTACCAGCAGTGCGTCACCGACCTGTTCGGCAGCGACGGTGTGCGCTTCGCCATGCTCGCCCCCCAGATTGCGGAGGTGGCACGATGACCCCACCGCCGCCGATCTTCCCCGATTTCCTCCCCGACCTCGCCCAGCACCTCGCGGGGTTGAAGATTGGCCAGTACCGGGGCGACGGGAAGTACACCACGTTTACACCCCCGGCTATCTACTTCGGAACCATCCCCGACGAAGCCGGGTACTCCATCGCTATCAACCAGTACGACCACATCACCACACTCGGCAGGTCAACCAGTACACCAGCGCTCAAAGTGCAGTTCAGGGCGCGAGGAAACCAACACCCGCACAGCCCCGCACAAATCCTGGACCGCATCTACATCGCATTGCACGAGCAGACACACTTCGACCTGGACAACTCAACCACCGTCCTACATTGCGCACGTCACCTCCGAGGACCGGAGGAAAAGGACACGCAGGGCCGCTGGACGCGGGCCGACTCCTACACATTCACCCTCAATCCTCAAGGAGCGTAAACAATGGCAGTTGCCAAGGCACCTTCCTCCAACGACCTTAACTCCACACTCGCCCGCGACTGGGCACTCCAAGTCCAGGACCCCGAAGACAATTCCACCTGGGTGTTCGTCCGCGGCCTCGCAAAGTTCGCACCCAAGACCGAGCTGACGATGAAGGACGACTCCGACATCGACTCCGAGGGCTACAAGTCCAACATCGCCACCGCCCTCCAACTCACCTTCGAGGGTGAGGGCTTCCGCAAGGGGCAGCTCGCTGGCGACAAGTTCACCCAGGACGAGGGCCAAGCTATCCTCCGCGAAGTGGGCCGCAACATGGGCCTACGCAACGTTATCAAGGCTCGAGCCTGGCGCACCGATGGTGTTGACGAGGGCTACGAGTCCAACTTCTCCGTCGAATGGACCGACACCGACGGCGGCAACGAGGACCTTGACCAGTTCAGCTTCACGATGATGTCCCGTGGCAAGCCGACGCGGATCAAGCCGGTCGAAACGCCGACTGGCGCGTCCGTCCCGGTGAGTGAAGCCGGTGGCTCCACCATCCCGGAGGGAACCGGGGCCTAGCGAACCTAGGTAGACAACGGGCGGGCAGTGGCATCCTCACGGTGTCATTGCCCGCCCTAGTCAATTTTGGGAGCCATCTGGTGAAAGACCTCCGCCAATTCCACGACCCCGACCTGCACCTCCCCATCGGCGGGAAGGTGTACACCGTTCATGCCCCCAACGCACAGGACGGGCTACGGCTCAAGGCGTACGTGCTCGCCCCGGAATCCGCGGACATGACCGTCACCGGAAAAGCCAACATCGACATGATCTCCATCGTTCTGGGAGCCACCTACGACCCAGCCACTGACACCATGACCGGTGGCTTGTGGGACGAGCTCGTCGCCGACGGGATCCCTCTCGAGGAGGTCTACCACGTGGCGAACACGGCGATCGCGCACTTCGCTGTGGGTGAAGCGTTCGGGGAGTTTTGGTGGGAGAACCGCCTGGGAAAAGAGACACAGCCCCTGGTTCCGGAGGCGACCATGGGGTGGATGGAGCAGACAGCGCAGGCGGTGGAGAAGAAGCCGTCCCCGGCGATGATGCCGAAGAAGCGCACCTCCTAGACGGACCCTACGGACCCTACGATCCTCGCCCTGGTGCTTACGGCCCACGCGACCCTGGTGGTGGCCCTTACGACCCCGGCACGGGGTTGCGTGACTGGTACGCTGCGCCGAGCGCAGCGAACGCTGACGGGCCGGAGGACAAACCGCTCGTCAAGGTGGAATGGTCGTGGCTCCTCGACCAGTGGGCGCTCATTGAGTGCGATCTGCACGAAAAGTTCGGTGTCGACGTGGAATCGGGCATTCTGCGCGAACGCACTTGGCGGTGGCTCAACCTCCGCATCAACGACTTGATTACCCAACCGTCCCGGCTGCGCACAGCTGTGGCATCACACTACGGCCCGGAGGTCTAAATGTCCCTCGATCTCGGTACGCTCTCCGCCAAGGTTCGCGTCGACGCGTCCGGTGTTTCGTCTGAACTTGGTAAGGTCAAACGCGACCTTAACGACGTGAAGAAGGAAGCCGACAAGGTTTCCTCAACGAAGCTGCGTGTTTCCCCGGAAGGGGAAGACAAGCTTAAATCCGCGTCGAAGTCTGCCCAGCAGTTGGGCTCCGATTTGGAGAAGGCGTCGCAGTCTGGGGCGCGTCTGCGCGTGGGGGAGCAACCAGCCCAAGAGTTGGACAAGGCTGCGAGTGCTGGCCGTGGCCTTGGTGAAGTTCTTGTCGGTTTAGGCAACGTCGCTCCACTGGTGGGGTTGGCGGCTGCTGGTGCTGGTGTGGCTGGAGCGTTCCAGGAAGCGTTGAAGCTCGGCAACGAGTTCACGAACCAGCTCAACACGGTGCGCGCCGTCTCTGGTGCGACCGAGGGACAGCTGGCGGCGGTGTCGCAGCGCGCCCGCGAACTCGGTAAGGACACCTCGTTAGCGAACACGTCGGCCTCCGACGCAGCGCTGGCCATGTCCGAGCTCGCGAAGGGCGGGTTCGAGGTCGACCAAGCCATGGCCGCCGCAAAAGGCACCCTGCAGTTGGCGGCGGCGGCGCAGATTGATGCGGGCACAGCGGCAACAATCCAGGCGCAGGCGCTCAATTCGTTCGGTCTGGAAGCCGACTACGCCGCGAAAGCCGCGGACGTGCTGGCGAACGCCGCGAACGCGTCAACGGCGGAAATGACGGACATCGCCGCCGGGTTGCAGCAGTCAGGTGCCGTTGCCCACCAGTTCGGGCTGTCGATTGAGGACACCGCCGCCGCCCTGGGTATGTTCGCCAACGCCGGTATCACCGGTTCCGATGCCGGTACCCTTCTCAAAACCGCTCTGCTTGCTGTCACTGACCAAGGCAAGCCAGCACAGCAGGCCATTGAAGAACTCGGCCTGACGATCTACGACGCGAACGGCAAGTTCGTGGGCATGCACTCCCTGATGGCCCAGTTAGGTGATGCTGCTGGCCGCATGACCGATGAGCAGTACCAGGCCGCGACAGCAACCCTCTTCGGTAGTGATGCGATGCGGCTCGCGGGTATCGCTGCTACGGATGGGTCGTCTGGGTTTGACCAGATGCGCGCCGCCGTTGATCGTGCAGGGGCAGCGGCCGATGTAGCCGCGGCGAAAACCCAGGGTCTACCCGGCGCGATTGCAGCCGTGCAAAACAATGCCGAGGAACTCGCCCTGACTCTCTACGACCAGTTCTCCCCCGCGCTTGAAGCAGGGTTGACACACCTCGCGGGCGGGCTTGATCTTCTCGGCCCGGCCATCGAAGGGGTGGGTGGGGCGATGCGTGCTATCCCCGGCCCCGTGTTCACGGCCATGTTGGCTGCCGCCGCGACGAAGATGCTTGACCTGAACACGCGCATGACATCAGGCATCGGGGCGATCAACGGGTATGCGAACACTGTGCGCACCCAGTTCATGTCGGCCTTGGGAACGGTCCGGACTTCATCGGCTGAAGCGTCCTCCCTGCTTCGGCAGCGGCGTGCTGACTTGGCGGCCACTGCCGCGGCTGAACGCTCCTACGCTGCCACGGTAGGTAGCGCTCACGCTTCTGCTCTGGCGACCTCTAGGGCGATGGATGCGGAGTGGCGCGGTCGACTCACAGGAATGCAGACCGCAGCCGTGGCGTTCGCTGGCGGAACCCGCGGAGCCCTGGAGGTCGGGTTCAACGGCATCAAAACCGCCGCCGGTGGACTTATGGGGTTCCTTGGCGGCCCGTGGGGGCTGGCATTCACCGCCGCCGCGGGTGTCGTATCCCACCTCGCCAACAAGCACATGGAAGCCAAGCAGGCGGAAGAGCAGCACCAACAGCAACAGGGACTGCTCAAGGACTCGTTGGACCAAACCACCGGCGCGATCACAGCACAAACCAACGAGCTGCAGCGCAAAAAGGCGGAGGAGGAGGGCTGGTTGGACACAGCCCGCCAACTGGGCGTGTCCTCCGAGGATGTCGTGTCCGCGATGAACGGAAACGAAGCGGCGATGCGCCGTGTCCGCACAGCGACAGATGAGGCAACCCGCTCGGTGATTGAGGGGTCCGCGAAGTGGCAGGAATCCAAGGACAGGTACGCGGAAGCTGGTGTGTCGCTCGACCTGCTCACCAGTGCAGTCAACGGCAACAAAGACGCGCAGCAGGAACTCGCCAGCATCATGGGGTCGGACGGTGACCTGAACTACTGGGCCTCGGCAGTCGACGACGCGACCGAATCTGCCCGCGGGCTGCGCGACGGGGTGACCGGTGCCGCTGATGATGTGGCGAAAATGCAGGACGCGCTTAAGGCCGACCAGATCAACAACATGGCCAACGTCGCCAACCAAACCCGTGAAGCGTTCTACCAGCTCGGCGACTCCATCAAGAGCGTTCCTGATGACAAGTCCATCATCGTCACCTCCATGGCCCCGGAAGTGCGCGAACAATTCCGCCAATTGGGTGCCGAAGTCGAAGAAGGCGCAAACGGCGAGGTGAAACTCACCTTCCCCGACGGCATGAACATCATGGCCATGCTCGACCAAATCGGGGCCAAGGCCACCACAATGCCTGACGGGCGTGTCAACCTCTCCGACAACACCCCCGAGGTTAAGCAACGCCTCATCGACCTCGGCCTGGCCAAGGACATCAACGGCCAGCTCGTCATGACAGACAACCTCTCCGAAGTCATGAACAAGCAAATGGAACTCGGTGCCGTCGTCCGTGACCCCCTGAACGGGGAGCTGAAGGTCAACGACAACATCGGGTTCGTACGCACAGCACTGGCAGAATTGGGTGTCCAGACAAGGAACCTGCCTGCCGGGTCGGTGCGCATCGCTGATGACACCCCCAAGGTGCGCGGCGCGCTCACACAGCTGGGGATTCAGACCACCACGCTGCCGGGCGGGCATGTTGCAATCACTGACACAACAGCGCAGAACCTCCTGGCTTTGCAGGACCTGGGGGTGAAAACACAGTCACTCCCCCCGGGGCATGTGGCAATCACTGACACGACGCCGGAAAACATGGCACGGCTCAACGAACTGGGGATTAAGACCACGACCTTGCCGAATGGTCAGGTCATCATCTCTGACAACGCGAATGAAACCGCGAACCACGTGAAGAGCACGCTTGCACCGGAGCGGGTCAACACGTTCTCGGATCACACGGTAAACATCGTGCGCCGAATCACGGACATCTTCACCCGCTCCCGGGAGGATCGCGATGGTGGAGTGTATGACGGTGCGCAGCGGGCTGTGGCGTTCGCCGACGGCGGCACCACACGCGCCCTCGAACAGGCTTACGCGGGGCCGCGGAAGGAACCCGCGCATGTAGCCACCATCACCCCACCCGGCACCTACAGGGTGCATGGAGAATCGGAGACCGGCGGGGAGGCTTACATCCCGTTGGCGGAATCCAAGCGTGACCGCTCCACCCGCATCCTCAACACCGTCGCGCAGCGCTTCGGCTACAACCTCGTCACCAACGAGGGGCAAGCCGTAGCCCTTGCCAACGGTGCGATCCTGCCCGGCCCCGCGGTCGCGGAGAAACTGCGCTACATGGACGGCACGCCCTACATTTTCGGCGGTTGGTCACGCGCCGGCGTCGACTGCTCCGGTGCCGTGTCCCTCGGCGTGAACGCAGCTTTGGGCCTGGACGAGTGGGACTCCCGCACAGCAACAGCCGGGGAGGGAGACTGGCTGCGCAACAAGGGATTCCAACCAGGCAAGGGGCAGTCCGGCGACATCCGCGTCGCCTTCCTCAACGGAGGCCCCGGCGGTGGACACACCGCCATGCAGCTGGACGACGGAACCTACATCGAATCCGGCGGAAACACCGGCGGGGGGTTCACCATCGGCAAAAAAGCAGGCCCGCTCGAGGGCCGCGGCTTCACCGACTTCTACCACCTCTCCGGAGCACAACCACTCGACCCAGGCGTTGGACTGGAGTACTTCGACAAGCTCGACGGGGCCGTCGGAGCCCTGGCGAAGCGCGCAACAAAAGCCGCAGGCGACTTCGATGACACAACCCCAGCGAGCACAGAACCGAAGCGTGAACTCAACGGAGGTGCAGGCCCCCTCCTCAAAGACGGCAGCGTCCTCGAACTCGTCGCCGCCCTCCACTCCGCACGCACTGGCACCCCCATGGACGACGACGTCGTCTCCTGGGGCCAAGCAATCGGCCTGTACTCCGAACTCGCCGACAAAGACGCCGCAAAACTCGAAAAAACACAGGGTAAAGGCGTCGACAAACTTACCAAGAGCATCGCATCAGACACAGAGAAACTCGACGCGAAACGCGCAGACCTACCACTGGCAGAGGAAGACCTGCGCATCGCCACGATGAAGCGCGACGAAACATACGGCAGCGAGAAAGCAACGGACTCACAGAAAGCCGCCGCAGATCAGCGCGTCGCCAAGGCCGAGGATAAGGTCAACACGCTCAAGGCGGAGATCGAGCAGCTCGAGCAGAAGATGCGGGACCAGCAGGAGGAACTCGCCCGCATCCGCGGAGACGTCCTCACACCAACCGGCGGGCTAGACAAGATTGGGGGGACAAGCGGAAACCGATACGCCGACGAGATCATCAAGGAGGGACGTCGCCGGGGTATCAGTGACCGTGGTGTTCAAATCGCACTGGCAACCGCACTGGTGGAGTCCGGGCTGAAGATGTACGCGAACCCGCAGGACCCGGAGTCGATGCAGTTACCGCATGACGCTGTCGGCTACGACCACGACAGTGTTGGCCTGTTCCAGCAGCGCAACAACGGGGCATGGGGTACAACCGCCGACCGCATGGACCCAGCACGCTCTGCTGGAATGTTCTACGACGTCCTCGATGACGCCGACTACAACCAGGGCGACCCCGGCGCGCACGCACAACGGGTGCAGCGCTCCGCGTTCCCAGGCCGCTACGCGGAGAAGATGGGCGAAGCGCAACAGCTACTCGAACGCTACAACAACATGCCCTCCATCACGGCCATGGCCAACGGCGGATTCCTCGGCAACGCCCGCCAAGCCTCCATCAACGAAGGATCCGCCGTGCTCTGGGCAGAAGCCGGGCCAGAAGCCTACATCCCCCTGTCCTCCAACAAGCGTGAACAATCATTGGAAATCTGGGCCGAAACAGGCAAACGCCTCGGAGTGGATGTGCTGTCCATGCTCAACCTCATCGGCGCAGGGCTTCCGGGCCTTCTCCAGGGGAAGATCAACATCTCCGGCGGTCAATCAACTTCCCTTTCCGCGCTCGGGTTGAACATGGAAGCCTTAGCCTACCGCGGGCAGCGCGGCGCACAAGACGCCGTGCAAAACGCTGTCGGCGCGGTCTTCAACGGCCCCGTGCAAATCAACGACCCCAAACAGTACCTCCAAGGCCAGCTCGACAACGCCGCCCAGCAGCTAGGCAATGCAATGAGGAGTGTGATGCTGCGATGAGCCTGATTCGAACGGTTGGTGGTGTTGGTGGCCAGTGGGCGCGGCAGGACTTCCTGCGCTTCTACCTCGTCGGTGCTGACCACGCCACCAGGTGGGCATTTGGCGCACCAGACTCACCAGTGCGACTGGCGACTATCCCCACGGGGTTGCAAGGTGCGGGGTTCAAGCACGACTACCAGGAGTTCGTTGGAATCGACGGAGGTTTGTACCGGGGGACGACTGACCAGCGGGCCAGTATCACGTTGAAACTGTGGGTTGCTGACCCGCGGTCATCTGCGTGGGCGCGCCGCCAACACACGCTGTGGCGCGAATCATTAGGCCGCGGGAAAACCCCGGCCCGCCTCTACGTCATCTCGAAAGAGTCCGGCTACTGGTGGGTCGACGTGCGGCCTGAAACCATCGCCGAAGTCGACTACATGGCCGAGTCCGACGTCCCAGGATCCGTAGGGGAGATTGGGGAGGTCGTCACATTCACGACCGACCGTTCCTTCTGGACACGGTTTGATGAGATCCGCGAGTTCACTCCAGCGACCGGGTTCACCGCAAGCCTGCGCAACCTCGGCGACCAGGAGGCATGGCTGCGCTGGTCCATCACGGGCGCGCACAACGGTGTGGAGATCGGTATCGGCGATGACACACGCCTGCTGCCAGACCCCCGCACACTGCGCAAATACAGCGACTTCTTGGCCGGGAAAGACCCCATCTACGGGTATCTCATTGATACGGATGAGACGTGGCCGACGATCATGTCGACAAGCGGGGAAGACCTCCAACCGTTGTTCCCCATGGTGTGGTGGTCGAAGCCTCTTCCGCCCCGGGGTGTTGAGCGTGGCAAGTCAACACCGTTGACGATTTCTCCGAAGAATCCCGGCCCGGACTTCAAAGTCGAGGTGGCCTACACTCCCCGGACGGAGCAAGCATGGTAAACCGCATGGGCACGAACCCGCTCAACATCACAGTTCACAACAACACCTACACGGAATCGAAGCGGATCGGCCATTACATTTCCGCGAAGTTCACCGAGGAGTTCGGGTTCACCGCCGGGACGGGCGAGCTCGTTGTGGAGGCTAACCATCCACTCGCCCCACGTCTTATGCAAGCAGATCGTGACGTTGTTCCCGTCACCGCAGAGTACAACGGCTGGCTGTGGACAGGCCGGGTCCACTCCTATGTTGCCGCGGGGAAACCTGGGCGTGAAACACTCACTGTGAGCCTCATTTCCGACGAGTTCCAGCTGGCGAATCTCCTGGCCTTTTCCTCGCCGCGTATCGGGTTGTCTGTGCAGAAAAAGCGTGACTACCAGACAGGGCCGCTTATGCAGGTTGTCTACCACTATCTTGCGGAAAACCTTGCACGTACTGACCTGCCAGCCTACGTGTTCCTGCCACCTCCGAAGAACAAGGACAAGTCTCCGAAGGTTGACGCGTCGGCGCGGATGACGTACCTGCCCGATCTTCTGCGTGACGTTCTTGACGAGCATGACTATGGTCTTGTCGCCCGCATGTGGTGGCCTGGTCAACCGTTCCCCGACGGGAAATTCGTCCCCCTGAATATCGAGCAGCAGACCAGGCTCGAAGTCTCCCGCCTCGACCCGGACGCGGAGATCACCGAGCAGACCCTCGAGGTTGGGGAGAATTCTGCGAGGATCCGTCGGGCAGAGGCTGATAACGCTATGAACCCGGATCAACCTGGAATGTTCACTCCCACGAGCCCAGGGTTGCTTATCCAGGTCACGACGGTTCGTGACCGGCAGCATGTGCGGTTCTCTACGAGTTCTGGTGAGGTCGAATCAGTGACCTTGTCTGGGAAAGCAGCTGGCCCTGTGCGAGCTGTTGTCGGGGGGAAGTCAGACGAGTGGGTTGGGGAGCTTGTGGGGGCTGGTATCGACATTGCTGTCCAGGGCATTACGACGGCGGTTTCTGGTGGTGTGGGGGCTGCTGCTGGGGCCGCGTTGGGTGCCGCGGCAGGTCCTGTGGGGATGGCGACCGGGGCGATTGTTGGTGCGATCGCTGGTGGTGTCTTGCGGGCGCAGACGGAGGATACGATTTTTGCGTTCACTGACAGGGTGGATGTGAAGCGGCGTGCTGCCGAGGGGCCCTTCCATTTGCGTGAATCGTTCACTAGTTCGAGCGCTGGTGTCTTCACGTACGACACGGCGGCGTTGGCCGAGCGAGCCCTGCTGGACGCGCAGGGAGGCCAGACCATTGAAATGACCTTGGTGGATGGCAGGTCGAAAATCCTCGGTGATGACGCTGTGGCGAGGAATGGCAAGCCGATCCACGGCTACCGTGTGGGTGATCGTGTGCAGATTCATGAGCACCTGTCTGGGGTGACGTTGTCGGACATTGTGACGGCTGTTGAGATTAGTGACGCGGTGGGGGCGCGTGCGCGGGTGACGCCGCGGGTGGGGAAGAAGAAGAACACCTCGAACCCGTATTTGAAGATGGTGGAGGGTATTAACCGGGTCGGGGCGACGATTAGGGATTTGGGCCTATCAACGTAGGACAACGCGCTATGCGGGGGAGAGTGCATGTCGATTCATTGAGTGGCCGATGTGGCTACAGGGCGAGAGTGCCGAGAGGAGGAGGCGCATGGACGCACAGACTCTGCGTGAGGTGATGGGGAGTACCCTGCCGGACGGCGGCTACACGCGGTTGATTGACGGCTATAACAACGCTATGCGCGCAGCGAACGTCACCACCGTGGAGCGTGCCGCTATGTTCGCTGCGCAGCTCGGGCACGAGTCCGTCGGCCTGAAATACATGCGCGAAATCGCCAGCGGGGCAGAGTATGAGGGACGCCGTGACCTCGGCAATATCTACCCGGGGGACGGGGTGCGCTACGCAGGCCGTGGACCCATCCAGCTCACCGGACGGAATAACTACCGCGCATTCACCCGGTGGGCGCAGGCAAACGGGCACACGACCATTGATTTCGAGGCCAACCCGGAGCGCCTGGAGGAGCCGCACTGGGGGTTCCTCGCGGCCTCCTACTACTGGGTCGCGGCCCGCCCCCAAATCAACTCGCTGTGTGACCGGCGCGACCTGGAGGGCGTCACCCGCGCCATCAACGGCGGCCTAAACGGGCTGTCCGATAGGCGTGCCCGATACCAGCGTGCCCTGACCTACGGGGCGCGACTACTCCCCGATGGAGGTAAACCACCCGTGGAAAAAGTTCTCGACTACTCCCGAGATCAAGTAACTCAAGACACCTTCTACTACTGCGGCCCAGCGTCGTCGCAGACCATCATTCGGTCAGCCACCGGCAGAGTCATTGCAGAGCGTGACCTCGCCGCGCAGCTGGGCACCACAACGAACGGCACCGATTGGATCGGACTTTTCCCCGCGGTGCTCAACCGGCATCTGCCGGGGGCAGGGTACAGGTCGGTGGAGATGCCGAATGATCCGCCGAGCGGGGAGCAGAAGGAGCGCCTGTGGGCGTGACATTGTGGCATCCATCGACGCCGGGTACGGGGTGGTGGCGAACATCGTCGCCCCGCCCAGCAATTACCCGCGGGCGGTTGCCCCATCCACACAATCACCCGCCTACCGGGGCGGCACCCGTCTACCACTACATCGCACTCATGGGCTACTCGGACGGGGGAGGCCGCCGCGTATGGGTCGCCGACTCCGGCTTCACCCCCTACGGCTACTGGATTTCAATTCGACCAGCTCGCAAGCCTTATTCCGCCGAAAGGCTACGCATATTCAACCGCCCCCGCACGGGGTTCAACCAGAATCACACAGGAGGAAGATGACATGGCCCTTTTCGGCCCAGACCAGGTTGGCGCGCTCAACGAGGCGAAACTCGACTCACGCGCCGCCGTCGAAAAACTCGACCAGGTACTCACCGCACTCACGGAGATTGAGCGGCGAGTCCACCTCGTCGAAGACCAGCTCATCGGCCCGGAGCAGTCCTCCTGGCCGGTGGAGCAACGCAACCCCAACGGTGGCCGCGGCTGGCCCCAGTTGGGTGTGAATGACCGGGGCCAGTGGCTCACCGTCGTCGATTTCCTCCGTACCCTTGGGCGAAAGGTAGGCTAAACAATGTCCCAGATCACCAGCGCAGTACACGGTGAGGTTAAGGCGCAGCCCTTCTGGCTGCGGTACAAGGCCTCCATCATCATCGTCGGAAGCGGCCTTGTGTCCATCATCGCGCAGCTCGCGGCATCTCCTGACCTGGCGGGAACCCAGGCAGCCACGGTGCTGACCATTGTTGCCACCGCCGCGGGCTTCCTCATTAACCGCTTCACCCGCGACGGTATCACCCCGTCGATGGCTCCCCGCCTGGAGGCACAAATCACCCTTGGTGGCACCTCTGCACCCACCGAGCACACCCCCCAGCACTCGACCGGCGGGCCCGCCTACACGCTCGGCTCAAGCACACCAGCGGGGGAGTAATCACATGAGCCGCGCACAGTGGACACCAGGGGCACTGATCCCCGGGAATGCCCTCGCAGCCCAGGTGGCGCTGCTCGCCATCGCCATCATCCGCGGCCTCGACTACGGCACCGGCGAATCCGAGGACACAGCCCGCCGACTGGGTGCCGTGGAGCAGGCTGCACCGATGTGGCTCTGGGGGCTACTGTTCACCACCGCGGCTGCGGTCGCATTCTGCGCGATGGCGTGGCGCTGGTCCGCGGGAATCGTCGCAGGCCACACCGCCCTGGCCGGACTCTACGCCGCGGTCGGCGTCGGCATCGTCTTCGACGTACTCGCACGCTCCGAGCACTCCGGTGGGCAGCCAACCTGGTTGCTCATCATCCCCGCATGCGCGACCACCATCGCCATCATCGGGGCGAGACACCACCCGCACGAGCTGACGAACACCGTCCTCGGGGGAGTATGCGCCGCACTGCTCATCGGGGCGGTGACCATCAGCCTCGATGGGCTGCGCAACGCCACCGTGCTGCTCGGCCTCGCCGCGCTGCACGCGATCATCGCGGTGGGCACCGCGCAGCTCGCAGCACAAGACGACATCCGGAGGACACGGGGAGGAGGCCGCATGTGGAAACAGCCGTAGACCAACTCGTCGCCGCTGGCGCACCAGTGTGGCTGACAATCATCGTCATCATCACCCCCATGCTGCTGACCTTTTCCAAGGCAGCGGGCCGTCTGCCTGGTGTGCTCGGTGCCGCGTCACGCTGGTGGCAGACACGCCAGCTCCGTGAGGTGGAGCGCGCCGAGGATCTGGATAAGGCCATCGACGCCGCGGTGAAACGCCGTGTCGAGGAGGAGCTCGCCCCTATCCGGGATCGGATGCGCCGCATGGAGGAGCGGCTGAAGGTGCAGGAGGACGAGATCGCGCTGCGCGATGAGTACATTTTGTTGCAGGCGCGGCATGCGCGGAACGTTGCAGAGTGGGCGATTGAGAATGGCCACGAGCTGCCGCCGCCCCCGGCACCGCCGCGTTTCACGCAGTGGGTGATTGACAGGAAGCGCCGCCCTGGGGATCCGCCACAGCGGGAGTAAAGCACCGCGAAGCATCTGCGACGCAAAAGCCCCCTACCCGTGATGGGTGGGGGGCCTTTTTTGCGTTTCTAGAGGGTGATGTTTCCGTCGGCCAGTGCTTCGGCTGCTTCGCGGCGTGTGGCGTAGGTCGGGAAGCGTCGAACTTGTCCGAGTGCGGTGCTGGGGATGGCTTTCCACATTCCGTTCTTGGTGCGCTCGACCTCGCCTGCGAAGTTGATGTTCATGGGCTCCGGGTACAGGTCCTTGGCGGAGTCGCGGAAAATGTGGGCGTATCCGGCTGCGATGGTGACGATCTTCATGGTGTTGGTCCTTTCGGTCGGTGTCTTCCTTGCTGACATCACTAACATTAGTCTATCGCGCTATACATGGCAAGCCGACTATCAAACGGGGGTAGTAAACGGGGGTAGCGGGGTTATTTCTCCCTCCACACCTGCACAGATGGCCGCTCATCCACCGGAGCGTCAGGATTCCCAGCCGTGTGCGGAGCAATGAAAACCGGTTTCCGGAAAGCCCTCCCCGGCCCCCACGGCTGCTGTCGCCAATGCCCCCGCACCCACCAGCGTGAGCTCGCCTTCCTCCCCGACTCCCCACCCCTCCCAGGTGTGGCAGGTGCGGCGACCAGGGTGCGCACAGACACCCGCACCGGAGATTTCACCAGTCTCCCACCCGCAGGCTTTTTCACTCTCGCAACCACCGCCGGGCCCTCCGCGACGACACGCGACTGCGTCATGAGCAGCCACAGCGCCCCGACGATGGATTGCAGCTCACCCGCCGGGGTGGCGTAGACCTGCTCGTCAGAGGTCCCCAGCATTCGCACGTGCTCGATGCCACCGTCGATCACAGCCTCACGCGGAATCGTGAGACCCATCAGCTCCTCAAGGTCAAGATCGCTCCGCAGGGGAGAGCGCGCACCAGGCGGGACGTCTCCAGCCCATGCCCAGGCCGTCAATCGGACGTGCGTCGCGCCTGCTCTCCATCCGATAACCCGCACGGGAACACGGCTCACCTCGTCGTCGTCGGCGTGCTCATAGGGGGCCTCCATGATCGGATCGTGGAATCCGACCAGCCCAATGTCGCCCGGCATGCACGCCGATGGTGTCCACTCCGGCACCCGGGCGGACATGTCGGCGACCAGCTGGCAGAAATCACGCTCGATCCACGACAAGGGGGCCGAGGCGAGCATGGCCGCGGAATCCTCCATCAACACCCGATAATCGTCGGCCCGATCAACATCCTGCGCGGCCCAAAAGTCAGCGAGGCTCGCGTAGGAGCGGCGCGCCCGCTCGACCAGGAACGGAAAATCATGCGGAGACCACGGCATCATGCCCGCCTGATTTGGTCGAGGCGTGCGCGGGACAGGCCGGTGATTTCGATGATGTCTTTCGGCCTCACCCCTGCTCGTGCGGCGGTGAGGATCGCGGCGTCACGCACCTGCCGGGCCGTCTCGAGGTCGTCGGAGGCGCGGGCGAAATCCGCTGCCGCCTCCTCCAGGGCAGCGGTCTCGCGGGCACCGAGGTCCCCGGAGCGCTGCGCTGCCCTCACCGCGTCGGTGAGGAATCCAGCATCATCGTCGCTGATGTCGTCCGGGTCGATGGTGCGGCCTTCGAGGGCCTCGATCTGGTCGCGGTAGGTCTCGAGCGCGGCGTGGGCGGCGTCGTCGGTGATGCCGAGCGCCCCGGCGGTACGCAGTGCGAGGTCGTGCATTGTGGTCATGGTGATAGGTCCTTTTCTATGGGGAATGCCCCACCGCAGTGGGGTAGCACGATGGGGGTGGGATTAGTCCTCGAAGCAGATACGGGAGACGACGTCCCAGAAGTCGACACCTTCGCGCTCCACTAAGCCGGAGCGGTTGAGGTTGATGTTGCCGCGGTCGTCGATTTCGTCGTGCCAGACGAGCATTTCGCGAGCGATGTCCTCGGCCTGGTCGTCGGTGATGGGGTGGTCAAACCCGCCGTTGTAGATGTTCTCGGTGATGTAGTCCTGGATGGAGGTGTAGATCTTCATGGTGTTGGTTCCTTTCCTGTGGGCTTGTCTTGCTGACACCACTAACATTAGCCTAGCGTCCTATATATGGCAAGCCCGGTAGCAAACGGGGGTAAAAACGGGGGTAGTGTAGGTATGGCCCACCCGTGCTACCCTCGACGCTGTCCGCACCACCCCCCAGGTCGGACACCACAGCGCCCCGCGGAACGCCACCCCCCAGGCCCCGCGGGGCGCACCCACACGGACAACCCGATCCGCACGCTCCAATAGACCACGTCTAGACACAAAAGGAGCCACAGTGACCGTCCCCACCTACCATGACCTCGAGACAAAGCTCATTCTTCGATGGGTCGACACCGAAGACGTCATGGCCACGCAACGAGCCATCATCGAAGTCACCCCCGAAGCCGCCTACCTCGAGTTGCCCCGCGGGCTCCGCGGCGAGAAAGGCGACAAGGGCGACCCGGGCCCCGGATTCTGGTTCCGCCAACTCATCACCAACCGAAACCAACTCCCCACCAACCTCCGCGATGTCGACCGGGGTTCGGCTTTCCCTGACACCACGAGCAAGTCTCTGTGGGTGTGGGACGGCGCAGACTACTTTGAGATACCCAACTTTATTGGTTTGCGCGGCGAACCCGGCGTGACACCGCGGGTGCAGATCGGCAAGGTGGAGCCCGGCGGTGATGCAGCCGTCTCGGTGAACCAGGCCGCCTCAACGCCGGACACCTTCGTCCTAGACTTCACCCTGCCGCAGGGACCTGTCGGCCCTCCGGGGAAGAAGGGGGACACGGGGACCGCGTCGAACGTGTCCTCCTCCCCGGACGTCGATGTGTCCCGCCCCCCAGCCGTCGGCGAAGCATTGACGTGGAACGGGTCGAAGTGGGCTCCACGGAACGTCCTTGCTCCGATTGGGCCGTTCCAGATGGGGCCGAATGATTTTCAGTCGTTCTCGCAGGATCTGATTGGCTCGAGTGACCTGTCGGAGAAGCTGATTGGGTCGATGACGGTGCCGGGGTTGCCGTTTGATTGGCGTCCTGTTGTGTTGGGTGGGCATTTGCAGTGGCAGACTGATTTGGGGATTCAGTGCAACGTTGATGTGCGTGTGGGGAATGCGCAGCGTGGTGACATTGTGGGGCATGGTGTTGGCGTGCGAAATGGGTTCATTTTGCAGCATGTTTCTTTGCACCCGTGGTCGACTGGCCAGGTCGTGCCTGGTTCGACGTATGGGGTGGTGAAGGCGAATACGGCGACGACGATTTACGTTGTCATGTCTAAGGTTTACGGGTCGGTGGGGCGGTGGGACTTCACTCGTCAGAATGCGGGGTTGACGTTCATGGCGATGCCTGCGGTGATCGTGTAGGAGGTTTGTTGTGACTAATCCTGATTTTGTGCCGTCGGAACAGGTGGATGGGTTTCCGCAGGGTGGTGGGCCTAATCCGCACAATTCGTTGACTCGGGCCGATACGTTCGGGATTCGCCCGGATTTGTTTTTCCGGTTGGCGGACGTGGTGCCGAAGCGTCCGGAGATGGAGCAGCTGATGCAGCAGCAGAAGGCAACTGCTGATCGTGCGGAGGGGTTGGCGGGGGAGATTTCGGAGGCAGTGACGAAGGCTGATTTCGCCGAGTATGACGGTGATTTGCAGGCTCGTTTGTGGGGGGATCAGGGGGAGTTTAATAAGATTACGGCGCAGTTTCAGCAGAAGCAGGTTGAGATTGATGCTGCGCAGAACAGGTCGATCCAATTGTTGTCGCTGTACAACCACGGTGCGCTGTACATCCAATCAAGTTATGTGCTTGAGGCTAAGACGTGGAAGGTGCTTGATTTTTCTGGGGTTCGCGGCAGGCTGATTGGGTGCGAGCCAATTTCTGTTCAGATGGGTGGTGCGTCTGGGATGGGGTTGCGGTTTTTGTCTCCGGGTGATTGGGATGTGGACTTGCGTGTCACGCTTCCCCCTGGGAATACCGTTGCTGGCACGAGCACTGCTATTGGGGTGAGGGCGATTGCTCCTGGGGGGCAGGAGATAGGCGCCGCGAAGGCTACTAGCCGCAATGACGGATATGACGAAACTTTGGTGTTGCGCACAACTGTTTCGGTTCCGGAGGCCGGGTCTTTTGTTTTTGCGCAGGCTTATGCGTCAACTACCTCCGGGGCATCGGGGTGGTGGCCGTCTGATACTGGTCCGGAGTTGACGGAGTTGTCGGTGCGGCAGTTATCGGTGGCGGTGTAGGACAACGATTTTTGTGTGGGACTCTTCCTGGCAGGATTTAGGGAGGCTTGTATGCAGTTCACGACGGTGAAGCGTGCTATCAGGGCGGTCATGCTTGATGGTGATGATGTGGATCAGGTGCCGGAGGTTCGGCAGGTTCAGGGGCAGGTCACGTTCACGCCTGTGCTGGGGGCTGGGGATAGTGTGCAGGTGGAGACGGTGGAGGGGCCTGTCACTGTGGTGTTGTCGCCGGTGACGGTGCGTGTTTCTGATGGTGTGGTGATGCACCGGGGCAGTGTGGGTGTGCAGTTGTTTGCGGGTGGGGAGGGGTCTAATCCGCCGTTGATTCGGTGGCGTGCGTCGTTTTCTGGTTTGCAGGCGCAGGGTGTGCCGTTGGCGCTTCGTGATGTGGTGTTTGATGCGGTGCCTGGTGGGGAGGTGGATTTGACGAATGTGGCTCCGTTGGCGAATTTGGTTGAGCCGGTTGTGCGTGGGCCGCAGGGCACGTCGATTGGGCGGATCACTGTTGAGGGGGGTGATCTTGTGGTGTGGGGGCGGATTGAGTCTGGGGCGGAGGTTCGTTTGTCGACGATTCCGATGCGTGAGTTGACGGAGGGGGCGGCGGAGGATGCTGCGTTGGTTGCGTTAAATTCGACGCGGTCGACGTTGGAGGGGTTTGTGTCGCAGGCGTCGGCTTCTGCTGCGGCGGCGAAATCGTCGGAAACGGCTGCGGCTGGGTCGGCGTCGGCTGCCGCGTCGTCTGCTTCTTCTGCTTTGGCCTCGAAGAACAGTGCCGCGTCGTCTGCTTCTTCGGCAACGAGTTCTAAGAATGCTGCGGCGACGAGCGCGACAAATGCTGCTGGGTCGGCGACGACGGCGGAGCATTGGGCTGCTCACTCGTTGGCGTCGAAGAACTCTGCAGCGACGTCGGCGACGAATGCTGCTAATTCTGCGACTGCGGCTGCTGGGTCTGCGTCGTCTGCGAAGGCGGATGCGGATCGGGCTGCTGCGGAGGCGTTGAAGGCGACGGGCTTGCCACTGTCCGAGGTTTCGGCTGATGTGAAGCCGGGGACGGTGCCGCGTCGCACCACATCGGGCACTATCAACGCGGCTGATCCGCTGAATCCGGCGGAGGTGGCGACGAAAGGGTATACGGACGGCAAGTTGGCTAATAAGGCTGATCTTGTGGGTGGCCTTGTCCCTACGTCGCAGCTTCCTGCGGTTGCGTTGACGAAGCCGCACGTGGTGGCTAGCCGCGCTGCGATGCTCGCCCTGCCCGCCCAGGAGGGCGACGTCGCGGTGATTACGTCGGGGGCGGATAAGGGGACCTACATGCTCGGGACGGGGTCGCCCTCGGTCTTCACCTCGTGGGTGATGCTTGTCGCCCCCACCGATGTGGTCACCAGCGTGAATGGGCAGATCGGGGCGGTGAACCTCACCGCCGCCAACGTGGGGGCCGCACCATCGGCGCACACGCACACCATGTCACAGGTGACCGACCTACCAGCCTTGGAAACCCCCATCCGTGAGGCATACGACAGGGCCAACAAAATCGCTGTGCGCGACAGCAAGGGCCGTCTCCTCTCGCAGAATTACGCGTCGGCCGCGGAGGTACTGGCGACCGAAACCGAACTGCCGCACACGCTCGCCTCACTGTGGGCGGCGCGGCAAGTGGCTGGGGATGTGCTGGCTAAGAGCACGATCCCGCAGTCTCAGGTGGTCGGCCTACAGTCCGCCCTGGACGGCAAGGCCGCTGCATCGCACACTCACACCACCGCGCAGGTCACAGGACTCGACACCGCACTAGCAGGCAAAGCCGCCGCCTCGCACACGCACACCATTGCGAATGTGACGGGCCTACAGTCCGCCCTGGACGGTAAGGCGAATACAGCGACCGTGTCTCAGCGCCCCGCGCTTTTTTCCGGCGCTGGTGCCCCACCCGCGTCGATTCCTGGCGCAGTGGTGGGCGACTGGTGGCTAGACACCGACACTAAAAACCTCTACATAATCACAGGAGTTTAAGCATGGCTATTACAGCAGCAGTCGTGACCGCCCTCGGCGGAGGGAAAGTTGACTACGTCCCCATAACTGCCAACACGAGAGAAATCACGGTCACACTGCCCCCCGGAAGTTGGCTTGTACAGGTGGAAGTCGAGAACTCGGCCGACTCGCCGCAAACTGTAGTTCTGGGAGGGAAACAAACCACGATCCCTCCCAGAGTTCCATTTCTGGTGACTCGATTTGTACAAGGCGGGGTACTTACGGGCAAGGGAACCTTATACACCGCCTATAGCCACGGTATCGCTATCCGACTCGGCGACTAACCACCCCACCAACCACACAACCCGTATAAGGAGCACCTTATGGCTATCACTACGCAACTCATCGGAACCCTCGCGGGGGGGGGGGTAAAACCTTCGCAGGACTCATAACCACCACGGGAACACGAACGTTCGGCGAAGCAGGCAAAACCTACACCGTCGCCGTGCGCTCGAAAAGCATTTCCGGAAACGTCAACGGCATATCATTTTCAACTAACTTCCCAATCGATAACTGGTACACCACGAACGGGCCAATTGTGGTAACCGTCGGCACTATTCTCACGGGTAGTGAGCTGTACATCTACGCAACAGAAGCCGCCCCTATCTAAACCCCTCAACCCCCTGACCGCCACGGGCCAGGGGGTTTACTCATGCCAGCAGAAAGGAGGAAGCGCATGGCGGACACTAGTGGTCCTCGTCGGAACCAACTTCCTCCAGGACGAAGTTAATTACCCGCCCATCTTCTCCAGCCTGACCCATTTCCAACCGGGCTAACGCCCCGGCAATGTCGAACACCAAGCCGCGAATCTGCTCCACAAGAAGGGGTATCACGTCCTTAACGTCGTGAGTTCCAGCCAGGGAACCAAGCCGCGTGAAAGCCTGATCCATGAACTCTGCCGCCAATGGTGCACCAGCCGCCGACAACGCGGCATGAACATCATCAGCCGCAACGCCGCCATTAACAACCTTGATGCGGATCTCTGTCTCATCCATGCCGACCACGATACCTGGACAAATCTCACCGAGCAGCCGTACACTCGCGCCAGTAGAAGGTGCATGACCTACTGCATGACCACTGGGTGCATGACCTGCAAAAACACTGGTTTACGTGGAGCCGGCGACGAGAATCGAACTCGCACTCTCAGCTTGGGAAGCTGATGTTCTACCACTAAACTACGCCGGCAGTGTCGCTCACTTTAGCACCTGTGCCCGCGGGAATAAAAAACGCCCAGGGAAGTAGACTAGGGGCGTGCTTTTATCGGACCAAGACATCTGCGCCGCCGTCGATTCGGGCCACCTCGGCATCGAGCCTTATGACCGGGGGTTGGTTCAGCCGTCGTCAGTCGACGTGCGTATGGACAAGTTCTTCCGCGTGTTCAACAACTCGCGCTACACCCACATCGACCCGAAAGAGGAGATGCCGGATCTGACCACGCTCGTCGAGGTCACAGATGGCGATGCCTTCGTCCTCCACCCCGGCGAGTTCGTGCTCGCCTCTACCTTGGAGATGTTCACGCTGCCGGCGGATTTGGCGGGCAGGCTTGAGGGCAAGTCCTCGCTCGGCAGGCTGGGTCTGCTCACGCACTCCACCGCGGGGTTTATTGACCCAGGCTTCTCCGGCCACATCACCTTGGAGCTCTCGAACGTGGCCAACCTGCCGATCACGCTGTGGCCGGGGATGAAGATTGGCCAGCTCGCGCTGTTTAAGATGACCTCGCCGGCGCAGACTCCCTACGGCTCGGGTGCGCTGGGGTCGAAGTACCAGGGGCAGAGGGGTCCTACTCCATCCAAGGCGTATTTGAACTTCTCCGACTAAGCTCTGCGTCATGCGTATGACGGTTATTGGCACCGGTTACCTCGGCGCGACCCACGCCGCCTGCATGGCCGAGCTCGGCCACGACGTGCTCGGCGTGGATGTGGACGTGAACAAGATCGAGCTGCTCAAGGCGGGCAAGGTCCCGTTCTTCGAGCCGGGCCTGCCGGAGGTTGTTGAGCGCAACATCGCGGCCGGGCGGCTGGATTTCACCACCGACTACGCCCGCGCCGCCGAGTTCGCGGACGTGCACTTCATTGGCGTGGGCACCCCGCAACAGCGCGGCTCCTATGCCGCCGATACCCGCTACGTCGAGGCCGTGATCGATGATCTCGTCCCCCACCTCACCGGCAGCCACCTCATCCTGGGCAAGTCCACTGTCCCGGTGGGTACCGCCGCGGCGCTGCAGGAGCGCGCTGACGCGCTAGCGCCCGAGGGCGCGGAGGTCGAGGTTGCCTGGAACCCCGAGTTCCTCCGCGAGGGCTACGCCGTCAAGGACACCATCGAGCCGGATCGCCTGGTCCTGGGCACCCGCGAGGGGTCGAAGGCGGAGGCGATTGCCCGCGAGATCTACGCCACGCCGCTGGCCAACGGCACCCCGTTTATTGTCACGGACCTGCAGACCGCGGAGCTGGTGAAGGTCTCCGCCAACGCGTTTTTGGCCACGAAGATCTCCTTTATCAACGCGGTGAGCGAGGTCTGCGAGATCGTTGGTGCCGATGTCACCCAGCTGGCGGACGCGATTGGTTACGACGACCGCATCGGACGGAAGTTCTTAGGCGCCGGCCTCGGCTTTGGAGGCGGCTGCCTGCCCAAGGACATCCGCGCGTTCATGGCGCGCGCCGGCGAGCTCGGCGCCGACCAGGCGCTCACCTTCCTCCGCGAGGTCGATGCCATCAACATGCGGCGCCGTCAGCGCGTCGTGGATATTGCTCGCGAGGAGCTCGGCTCGCTCATCGGCAGGCGCGTCACCGTGCTGGGTGCGGCGTTCAAGCCGAACTCCGACGACGTGCGCGACTCGCCGGCGCTTGCCGTGGCCGGCCAGCTCTCCCTCGCCGGCGCGGCCGTGCGCGTGTTCGACCCGGAGGCCATGGACAACGCCCGCCGCGTCTTCCCCACGCTCGATTACGCATCTTCGCTTGACGACGCCTTAACAAACGCCGAACTCGTCATCCTCGCCACCGAGTGGCAGCAGTTCCGGGACATCGACCCGGCCGCCGCGGGCGAGCTCGTGGACCAGCGCCTCATTATCGACGGCCGCAACGTCCTGCCCACCGAGGCCTGGCAGGCCGCGGGGTGGAAGATGCGGGCGCTAGGGCGTGGGTAGTTGATCGCGGCGGGTGCCGCGTAAGCTCAGCGACGTGCGGGTCCCGTGTGAGCTGGATGTGGCTCACCGGCGGAAAGGGGAGGGGGTACGCCTCATCCAGGTTGATGTTCACCACGTCGGTGGTGGTGTCGATGCTTTCCAGGATTGACGCGTTGGAGGAGGTGACGGTGCGGTCGGCCGGATGTGTAGATCGAAGCGTACACGAGGTGCGGATCCGAGACCTTGATGTTCGGGTTGTCATCAACGAAGGTAGAGCGCCAAATGCTGCAGCGCCCCGACTCCGGCAAACGCCTTGGCCAGTCTGGGCGGCCGGGCTATGAGGGGCTCGAGCCGCTCGGCCAGCCCGCTGGGGTCGGTGTCGGATGGCCACGAAGCGGCGCACGTATTCAGCCATACCCGTGCCGATGCAGAGCCGTGTAAGCAGACCCCTTTGCGAGTGCGCGATGATGCCCGCATTGTCAAAGTCTGTGGCAACGTTCACCTTCTCCACTTTCTGCGCAAGTTCGACGACCAGGTCGTTTAGGTCGCCCAGCCCGTACAGCAAAGGGATTAGCCCGGTCAGGCCTGCGCGACCGGCGACCCCCGTAGTCCCAACCCCACGTCCAGTAACTGTGGTGCCGCAGACACCGGGAGTTGGACGTGAGGCTTACCGCGTAGAGCGTGAAACCGTGCACGTATTGCACTGGGGTGGGGTGCGTCGGGTGAAGAGACCGGATCGTTGAAGGGGAATTTCGGGAGGGACGCTATTTCGCGGCGAAGCCCCCGGCGATCATGGCCGCAAATTCCAGGTAGGTGAGCCTCATAACACTCAGCCTACGAGCACTTTTCCCGCTTGCCCGCGCCGCGGGGCACGGCACGGACGGCAATCGGGCTGGGGAGCGAGCACCGCGGAACAGGAGATGTGCAAGTATGCCAAGCATTCGGTAACTCCATCGCTTACGCGCTTACGACGAGGAAGGCATCGCAACCTGGAACGTTTCCGACGAACAGTGGGAATCGAAGCTAGAAGGCGCAGGTTTTATCGATGTATTCGTGAGCCTCAAAAGCGCTGATGTCGATCCAGACGGAGATTGTGTCCGCCATTGTGATAGTTCTGCAGTTGATACGGTACGAAAGAGGTTGCGTTTGGCATCTCGGGTCCGTCGCGGAGCGCCACATGGCACCCAGAGACATGGCTCGAAAAGCTGACGGCCCCGGAGAACCCGTGCTACAAGCAATAGTCTCGTTCGGATGGTGCGCATCCGAACGGGTCCTCCGATTGGAGTCGACGACGAGAATCGAACTCACGCTCTCAGCCTGGGGAGAAGCTATTCTGCCATTAGACTACGTCGAACTTGATACACTGGTGACGGCTAACACCCGCGCGAAAGATGGTGTGATTTGTGCCGGTAATGTGCGGAGTTTGTGGGAGTGGAGGAAGCTAGGGTGGAGGCAGACGGCTGATTTGGCGTTGCCCAGGATGGGTAATGCCGCTAAGAAAATCAGCGAAAGTATGCGGATCTCCCTCGCGCCGATATTACGATCCTTCTAGCTGTGCTCAGTCTATGACCAGCGAGCGCTGCACGCGCGTCAAACTTCACACCCCATTGAGGAGCACGATGAAGCTACCATCTTCCACCGTCGAATTCGCCGCTACCGCCCAGGACTGGGTGAATGACCGTTCGCCTCAGGCTCGCGCCCTGTGGGCGAAATCCGGCGACGAGACCGGACACTTGACCCTTCCCCAACATTTGCTGGACACGGCCTGCGCAGCTGCGGCGGTCTACGATCTGTGGGTACCGGACACGATGAAAAGGTGGTTCGCGGACAAGCTGCGGGTACCCGAGGGCGACGTCCGCGCGATCTACATCTTCTTGGCGGGTGTTCATGACGTTGGGAAGGCCACGGTCACCTTTCAGTGCCAGGGCTTCCGTGCCGAGTTCGAGGCTCTTTTCTCGGCTGTGCGCGACGCGGGACTTCCGGGTGAGATGAACGTGAAAGAGCGCGAGTTACGCACGTTCCCACACGGCGTGGCCTCCGGGATCATCGTCGGCAATTGGCTTTCCGCGCACGGGTGCGATCCGCGGTTGAGCCAGGTTGTCGACGCCCACCACGGCGTTGCATCCTCAGGTGACCTCAGCACCGAGAAATGCGCCTTAGACAGGTACCCCCGGCCGTGGAAGGATGTGCACGAGGAGCTTATTGGGGCGATGGCGGAGCTAACAGGCGTGGAACCTGCGCTAGAGCGGGCGTGCGGGAGCGCCGCACGACGCATCAGGGTGCCCGTCCTGCAGCTGCTCACCGGCCTCGTGGTCATGGCGGACTGGATTGCCTCCGATCAGGATGCCTTCCCGATGGTGGTAGATGCTTCCCAGGTCGAGCGCCTGCGTCGCGGCCTCGAGCTCACCGACCTCACAGGCCCCATTGCGTTTCGTGGCCTACGCGAGTCGGCGGACCAAATCTTCAACCGGTCCTTCGGCTTTTCTCCCCGCACGGTGCAGCGCGAACTCTACCGCGCAGCCGCTGCACTGGACGGGCCCGCAATAGTAATTCTCGAGGCGGAGACCGGGGCGGGGAAGACCGAGGCCGCTCTCGCAGCGACGGAAGCGATGGGGATCCGCGCGCAGGGCATCTACTTCGCCGCACCAACAATGGCGACGGCGAACGGACTGCTCGAGCGCGTGATGGACTGGGCGGCGCGGTTGACAGAGGGCGGTGAGGTCTCGTCTCTCTACCTCGCGCACTCGAAGAATCAGCTCTCCGAGCCTTTTAGGCACTTGCGCTATTACGGCGTCGGGCGCGATCACGGGGACGCCGGCAGCGTGGTGGCCAGCACGTGGATGAGTGGACGCCGCCGCGGGCTCTTATCCAACATTGTCGTGGGCACAATCGACCAGGTCTTGATGATGGCGTTGCGGCAGCGCTACTCCATGCTGCGACACGTGGCGCTGGCGGGGAAAGTCGTGATTTTCGACGAGGTGCACGCCTTCGACACCTACACGTCGGACTACCTTGAGCGGACCATTCGCTGGCTGTCGTACTATGGGGCGAGCGTTATCATCATGTCGGCGACGCTGCCACCGAGTCGTCGTCAAGCGTTGGCTCGCGCTTACACGGAGGTACCGCTCCCCGAGGTTCCCGACGCCGCCTACCCCCTCATCACCGTGGCAACGGAAGACTCCGCGCGGGTGATCCCGGTGGAGCCTGCGCCCACGAATCTTGCGGCGCGAGTGCGGATCATTCCCGATTCCCTAAGCGAACTCGTGGCTGAGCTTGAGGGATTACTCGTGGACGGCGGGTGCGTGCTCATCATCGCCAACACCATCGAGCGTGCCCAGGAAACCTACCGCAAGTTTAAGGAACGCTACCCGCAGGACGTGGAGCTACACCACGCAGGTTTCATGGCGTTGCAACGTGTGGCCAAGGAGGACGCGCTCCGCGCAGCGCTGGGCCCTACGAGTCACCGCGGCTCGGGCAGGCCGCATCTGCGCATCGTCGTGGCCACGCAGGTCGCCGAGCAAAGCCTCGATATCGACGCCGACGTGCTCATCACCGACATCGCGCCGATGGATCTTATTGTGCAGCGCATCGGGCGCCTGCACAGGCACAAGCGCCCAGACTCCGACCGACCGGCGAAACTGCTTAACCCGCAGGTCTTGATCCGCGGCGTGGTAAAGCGAGGTCCGGTCCCGCAGTTCAATTCCGGGGCGGCTGCCGTATACGGCCGCAAGCTTCTCCTGGCAACGCTGGCCAACCTTCCCGAAACGTTCCGACGCCCCGACGACATCGCTGGGCTAGTTCGTACCGTGTACTCCGACGGCCCGGAGATCCCTTCCGAGTGGCGGGACGCATGGGAGGAGGCAATGCGCGAGGACGACCAGCGCGTCTCCACTGCGCACGGACGAGCGGCAACGTTCATGATTCCAGAGCCGGAAGATACAAAGTACTTTTCCGACATTTTCTCTCTTCCGAATTCAGAGTTAGCTGAGCTTGACTGCGAGGAAAAGGGGAACGCCCAGGTGCGCGATGCCGAACCCACCGTGGAGGTCATTCCAATACGCAGGAGCGGAGAGGGGAGCGATGTCTACTACGCCTGCGGCGGAAATTTCGGCGCTCTCGTTGAGAGCGAGGAACCTTCCTATCCCGTTGCCCGCCACTTAAGTTCGAGTACGGTCCGCCTTCCGGCCCGCGTGACCAGGTTTAACCGCGACTTCGAGGCGGTAGTGGGCGGCCTAGAGGAGCTCACCCCGGTGGGGTGGCGGGAGAGCAACCTGCTGAAGGGACAGCTCGCATTGCCGCTTGATCCGGACGGTGAGATCACGCTCGGGCGCTTCACTTTGCGCTACACGGACGAGCTTGGAATCGAAATTGCGAGCGATGATTCGCTGAAAAGTGTCTAGGAGCTCGTGTATGGTGCAAGCACCGCCATTCAAAAGGCGGGAGCAAGCACACGGCAAGAAAAAATCAAGAAAAAGAAAGGAGGACCAGAGCTTGGAAGAAGCGCAATTCAACTTGGTTGATGACCCGTGGATTATCGTGCACGACACGGTGGGAACGCCCCACACGGTGGGAATACGCTCGCTTTTCGACGGATCCGTCCAGGCGGTCTCGATCGTCGGCGATTCCCCCACCCAGGACTACGCGCTGTTGCGCGTCCTGCTGGCCATCTTCTGGCGCGCCCACCACGACGCGCTCGCCCCGCAGCTGGCTACCAGGAAGGGCAGGGACGATTTCGAGTGGAACGAGTGGTTCGCCCAGACCAGGCAGCGGCTTGCGAAGGACGGCCGCGACGACGCGGTCCTGGAGTACCTGGAGAAATACCGCGATAGGTTCGAGCTTTTCGACCCGGTGGCCCCCTTTATGCAGGTTGCGGATCTGCATACGGAGAGTGGGGAAACGAGCCCGATATCGCGCATTGTGCCAGAGCTGGCGCAGGACCACTTTGCGCTGCGCGCCGGAGAGGCACGAGAATCGCTCACTTTCGCAGAAGCCGCGAGGTGGCTTATTCACACCCAGGCATACGACCACGCCGGCAACAAGACTGGGGCCGTCGGGGACCCCCGTGTCATCAGGGGAAACGTGAATTCGAAAGGACCTGGTTGGACAGGGCAAACGGGTGGGACGGTGGTACTGCGTCCCACGCTCCTCGAGACCCTTCTTTTTAACACCACAAAGGAGGCCGTTTTCGCCGGAAACGACGACGATCATCCCGTCTGGGAGCGCGAACCGGACACGTCTGCAGGGCGCGAGGAAGCTGTCCCGAAGGGGTCGGCGGACTTGGCTACGTGGCAGGCACGGCGTGTACGTCTTTTCCCCAACGACGGAAGAGTCACGGCTTGTCTACTTACGACGGGTGAGCGAATTGTTGGCGCTGGGAAAAACGTCTTCGGTGACCCAATGACGCCCTACAGGTTCAGCAAGAACAAATCGACTGAAAATAATTCAGCCTATTTTGCTCAGCAGTACGATCGTTCCCGAACGATGTGGCGCTCGCTGGATCCGCTCATCGCAACTCAATCCGACCCTGGATTCGATGACAAGACTAGGGCACCCATCCGGCCGAAAACGCTGGAGAACCTTGGGGACCTTGCGAGAGAGGGGACCATTGAAAGAGACGTTCTTAATCTTCGCATTGTGTCCATGGGGTACGGGTCGAACGCCTCTGTCGTCGAGACAGTGGTGAGTGCAAGCATTAACCTTCCCGTCGTCTTCTTCGAGGACGACGAGCTGGCCAAAGAAGCACGTTCGACGGCCCGCAGCGCCGCCACAGCGACGACGGACGCTGCCGAGAGCATTGGGTGGTTCGCCGGGCAGCTATACGTTGCGGCCGGCGGAGAATATGTCTTCGGCTCCGACGCAGCGGATCGCTTCTTGGCTCGCCTCGAGCCGCAGTTCAACCAGTGGCTCGCCGCAATGAACTGGGAGAACCTAGATGAATCGGCAGAGCGCTGGCAGCAAGTCGTCTTGGCGGAGGCGAAGCTCCAGGCGGACGAGCTGGTCGCCGGTGCTGGTCCGAAGGCGCTGGCCGGCAGGGTGGTCCCTCCCCGCAACGAGGGAGATAAGCCCATCGTGCTGAGCGCGGGCGGCTTACGCGACGCGCTGGCGCGTCGGCTGCGCAAGAACCTGCCGCTCGTCCATCCGAAAAAGACCTCTACGCACAAGGAGAGTGCATCATGACGGCAGAACCGTCGCACGACGTCGGGCAGCAACTGCGGTTCGCCGTCGGCCACACCGCCACACGCCTCCAGGAGGCGTACCTGGGGGCCAGCGGAGACCGCGAGGCAGCGAGCGCGCGAGGAGTACTCGCCGGGCTTCGCGCCAACGGCTCCCGCCCCCTTCAAGAAAACCCGCTCGGCCTGCAGGAGACCCTCCTGGTCTTATCGCCGCCGGCGCCGGAGGAACCACTGCGCCGGGGGAAGGAGTTTTCGGATTCCGAGTACGCGGCCTACACCGCTTTGTCTCTTTTTGCTCGACACATGCAAAGCGCGAAAGCACCCGTCCACACCGAAGAACGTTCCTTCGCCCAGGCCTGCGGGCGCCTCGTTGCGCTGAGCGACTCCGCCTCCATCAAGCCGCGTTTCGACGCGATGCAGCTCGCCGCGACCGAGGAAGCGCGCGCAACGCACCTTCGCTCGTTGGTTGACCTGCTGAAGGCGCATGAGCTCGCGTTCGACTACGGCGCATTCGCCCGCGACCTGCGCAGCCTGTCCTCGCCGAAGCGGAAGAACTCTGTGCTGCTGCGTTGGGGCCGAGAGTTCTCTCGCGGTCTGATCAACGCCACCGCAAACGGCGACACCACCGAAAGCACTAGCACCTCTGGCACCTCTGACACCACAGAAAAGGAAAACTAACCATGTCTCTCGTCATCGACGTCCACGCCCTCCAGACCGTCCCCCCGTCCCTCATCAACAGGGACGACACCGGCGCCCCGAAGTCCGCGATCTTCGGCGATGTGCCTCGTCAACGTGTGTCCTCGCAGTCCTGGAAGCGCGCCATCCGGCGCTACTTCAAGGAAAGCGGCGCCGCCGAAGAAATCGGGGCGCGCTCGCTCCGCAATCCCGAAAAGATCGCTAAAACGCTGCAGGAACGGGCCGGCTGGGATGAGGTCACGGCCATCGAGCGCGTGCAGGCACTGTTCAAGGCGGCGGGGATCACAACCGAGATTGCTAAAGCGAAGAAGCCGAAGAAGGGCGAGGAAGCCCCTGCAGAAGTGTCGCCGTACCCCCGCACCAAGTACCTGCTCTTTTTAAGCCCGCAGCAGATTGACAAGGCCGTGGAGCTTCTCATCGAGGCAGGCGGAGACAAGATCGAGAAAGCGGACGCGCGGGGAGTACTCAACGCCGAAAACTCCGTTGACGTTGCGATGTTCGGCCGGATGGTGGCGGATGATGCATTCTTCAATGTCGACGCGGCTGTCCAGGTGGCGCACGCGTTGAGTATCCACGCCGCGTCGCCGGAGTTCGACTACTTCACCGCTGTCGACGACCTCGCAGAAGATCAGGAGACCGGCGCCGGGATGATTGGAACCGTGCAGATGATGTCCTCTACGCTCTACCGCTACGCCGCGGTCAACGTGGAGGGGCTGGAGGAAAACCTCGGTTCCGCAGAAGCGGCGCGTGAGGCAGCAGTGAACTTCATCGAAGCCTTTGCAAAGTCCCTTCCGACCGGCAAGCTGAATACGTTTGCCAACCAGACGCTGCCTGAGCTGATTTACGTGGCCGTGCGCGATACGCGGCCGGTGAGCTTGGTCAACGCCTTCGAGGAACCGATTGAGACGGACGCGGAGAACGGGCGTCGTCAAGCGGGGGCGGCCGCCCTCGCGCGCGAGGAGCAAGAAATCGAGCGAACCTACGGGTTCCGCCCGCGCGCGGCGTTCGTCGCCGCGCTGGGCAGCTTGGGAGAGCCTTTCCAGGAGATCGCACAGAATGTCACCCTGGCGCAGCTGCTTGACCAGACTCGCGACGCGCTTTCCGCCGCGCAGGGGGAGTAGCCGTGACATCTTCCCTCTTGCTTCTCCTGAAAGGACCATTGCAGTCCTGGGGGGACGAATCGCGGTACAGAACGCGTGCGACAGCTGCGACACCCACCAAATCCGGGATCGTCGGGCTGCTCGCGGCGGGGCAGGGCCGGCGCCGGACGGATCCCATTGAGGACCTGGCGGAGCTCACCCTCGCCGTTCGCGTCGACCAATCCGGCAGCCTCTTGCGTGACTACCAAACGGCATACACCGGTAAGAAGACAATGCTGTCCACGCGCTATTACCTCTCGGATGCCGCCTTCGTCGCCGCAGTCGAGTCGCCGCGGCGAGAGGTGCTGGAAGGGTTGGCGGAGGCGCTCCGTGCACCGGCCTATCCGCTCTTCCTGGGGAGGCGATCCTGCCCGGCCCCTCCGAATCTTGTTATGGGCGTGCGCGACCTCCCCGCCGAAGAGGCGCTCCTTAGACATCGCGAGTGGCACGCGACCAGAACACACAAGAAGGAGCGTGAGCGGCACGTGAAGTTACCCATCTACAGGGATGCGGCACCGGGCGAGGCGGGATCCGTTCCGCGCCAGGACGTGCCCCTGTCATTTGACCAGCGGCACCGGAAGTACGGATGGAGGAATGTCATCTTGTCCAGCTTTGCCGAATTCGACAACGAGCTCGGTCGAGGCGACGACGACTTCTTTAGCGCGGTGGTGTCGGCATGACGGTGTTCACACGAGTATTGCTCAACCCGCGGACACGCGGCGGGGCGAAACTGCTCACCAATCCGCAGGCAATGCACGCCGCCGTCCGCGCAGCCTTTCCGCCGGACGTGGACGAGACGAACGGTCGCGTGCTCTGGCGCGTGGACAAGCACGAGCATGAGCGCGTGCTCTACATCGTCGGCCCGGAAAAGCCAACCACTCGGCACATCGTCGAGCAGGCCGGATGGAAAACCCGCCCAGGCGACAGCGCGGACTACGGACGGTTTCTCGATTCATTGCGAGAGGGCCAGCGCTGGCGGTTCGAGCTGGTGGCCAACCCCACCTACGCGGAACACACGCCCGGCAAGCGCGGCACCGTGAAGGCACACGTGTCTGCGGCGCACCAGCTCGGTTGGCTGTACAAGAAGTCAGCCGGTGCCGGGTTTCTCCTTGCCCCTCGCGACGGCGGCGATAACAGATGGACCGAGGCCGATATTCCGATGGTGACGGAGCGTGGCACTGACCATTTCTATCGAAATGCCCAACGTAAGGGGAGGCCTGTGCAGATCGCGAAGGCACGCTTTGCGGGAGTCCTCGAAGTCGCTGACGCCGAGCTCTTGCGGCGCACGCTCGTTCACGGCATCGGACGCGCGCGGGCCTACGGATGCGGTCTGCTCACCTTGGCTCCGGTGAAGCAGAGATGACGACGCCTGGAGAAGTTTCCACTACGCGAAAAGAGCTTACGCGTATGGGCGATCGCATTAGTTTCCTCTATGCGGAGCGATGTATGGTGAACCGAGATAACAACGCCCTGACCGTCACCGATCAGCGTGGGACCGCCTACGTTCCTGCGACGGCGATCGCCGTGTTGCTGCTCGGCCCGGGCACGCGGATCACCTACGCCGCGATGGCACTGCTTGGCGACGCCGGCTGCTCCGTCGCCTGGGTCGGGGAGAGGGGCGTGCGGTTCTACGCTGCGGGCCGCCCACCAGCGAAATCGTCTCGAATGGCGGAGGCTCAAGCGGAGATAGTCGCGCATCAGCGCAAACGGCTCGATTGTGCGCGCAGGATGTACGGACTGCGTTTTCCTGATGAAGACGTCTCGGGCCTCTCCATGGCGCAACTACGTGGGCGCGAAGGCGCGCGAATGAAACGCGTGTACGTGCGTGAGGCTGAAAGGACGGGAGTGGAGTGGAACCGGAGGTCAATTCACCCTGGCGATTACAATTCCGCCGATCCTATCAATCAAGCGCTCACGTCGGCGTCCGCGGCGCTGTACGGGGTAGCGCACGCCGTCGTTGCAGGTCTCGGATTCGTTCCATCCTTGGGGGTTGTCCACAACGGTACGGATCGA